>JALTIG010000271.1 GCA_027004185.1 bacterium
CGGCAATGTTAGGAACGGTCCTTCTTCCTGACATGCAGAGACGTGGATATAAACCGGCGATGTCGGTAGGACCCATTGTCGGTGTGGGTGGGCTGGCCATGCTTATTCCACCTTCTTCTCTTGCCGTGGTATTGGCTGCCCTTGGACATATTCCCGTTGGGAAGATTTTGCTGGCTGGTGTCATCCCCGGGCTGCTTTTAGGCGGGTTGTTTGCCCTTTACATCATTGTACGTTGCTGGATTAATCCCGATTTAGCTCCCCGTTATGAAGTAGTCTCTACATCCTGGACCGAACGCATGATTCTTCTTGTCCGGTATGTCTTCCCGCTTGGCATCGTTATCTTCATGGTCCTTGGGCTCATGCTGCTGGGTATTGCAACCCCGACGGAGGCAGCCGCCTCCGGTGTGTTGGGTACCGTGATTGTTATCGCTTTTTTCAGGAATCTTACCTTCGAAGTTATAAAAGATTCGTTAATTGGAACCCTTGAAATCACGGTTATGATTTTTATGATTATCGCCGCTTCAAATAGCTTCAGCGCGATCCTCTCTTTTTCAGGCGCTACACAGGGGTTGTTAGAAGTAATAAAGAATTTGAAACTTTCACCTCTTCTGATCTTGATTGGAATGCAGTTACTGGTTTTTTTCCTCGGTATGTTCATGGAAACGATCTCTATTATGATGATCTGTCTTCCTATTTTTATGCCGATTGTTAAATTGTTGGGGTTCAATCCCGTATGGTTTGGCGTCATCATGCTCATCAATTTTGAGATGGGACTTATAACCCCTCCGTTTGGTATGCTTCTATTCGTTATGAAGGGCGTGGCCCCGAAGGAGATCAGCATTGAGGCGATATGTTGGGCTGCTTTACCGTTTATCATCTGTGATGCTCTGGTCATGGCCATGGTAATTGCAATTCCAGAGTTAGCCCTTTGGTTACCCGCTTTTGCACGTTGAAATGAAAAGAATGGTGATAAAAAACGGCATAAATATGAAAGAAGTTTTAAAATAATCTATGGAAAATGATTTTAACCTCTGCTGCGCCCATGGAAAAGGATCTATCGGGAGTTTTTATCTTTACGCCTTTCTTCTTCTGTCTTGTAGCTGAAGATGTAATTGGTTATGATACGCTGATATGAAATCCTTACACATTAAACCTACAAAGACAATTCGCCAAAAGGTTTATGAATACCTGCGAGAGGAGATTCTGAATTGCGAAATCAAGGCAGGAGAGCGTCTTGTCGAAAACGTCCTGGCAGAACGCATAGGCGTATCCCGAACGCCGGTACGAGAGGCCCTGCACACCCTTGAAAGGGAAGGGTTGGTGGAGGCCCTGCCCAGAATCGGATATGTGGTTTGTCCCATTAGTGAGGAAGAGGTCTCGGAGTTGTGTGAGATACGCCTGGCCCTAGAAGGTGTGGCCTTGCGTTGGGCACTTCAAAAGGACCCTGATAAATTGGCAGCAGGGTTAAGAGAGAATATTGATCTCTGTGAGCGTCGTATCGAGTCTGGGGATGTCAAGGCCTTTGTAACGCTGGACGCACAGTTTCATGAGTGGATATCCCGGGTTGCTGGGAGTAAAAGGCTCATGGAAATGGCCCAGAGCATACGGCGTTCCATGTTGCGTTATCGGATCCAGAGTATTTACCGGGAAGAAACAGTTAAGAGGGCAATCACAGGCCACAAAATGATTATCGCGGCGATAGAGAAGGAAGATAAAAGAGGGGCACACCGAGCTCTCCGTGTTCATATCCTCCAATCCAAAAAAGAAATTCTTTATTTTGGGTTTAAGAAACGAGATCGGGAAGGCCGGAAATAATAGAGAAAAACCCAGCACCCCGATGATCCCGCTGCCATCATGTTACACCTCGGGAACGACCGGTAATCCCAAGAGCCCTGTTCTGGATCACCAGAGCTTGGTGAAGAGCCCCCCATGATTACAGGATTGTCACCGGTTTCCCATGACGCAAAGCGGCAAGATACAAAAATTCAAACTGGCCCGAATGGCCGTGGAAGAGACTACCGAAAAACCTCAAAAAGAATAAACACATGAAAAATTATACAGATTATACATCATCAATAAAATATCAGTAATTTCC
>JALTIG010000272.1 GCA_027004185.1 bacterium
AAGCTGATATCGGTTTCCTTGGTGGTTCGTTTCAAGGTGACCGATCGTTTCTTCATGTTTTGCCTCCCTAAAGGTTTATTCCTTGACGCGCCGGATATTAGCTCCTACGGCCCTGAGTTTTTCCTCCATCCTTTCATACCCCCGGTCCAGGTGGTAAATACGAGAGATTTCTGTCGTTCCGCTGGCGGCCAGGCCAGCCAGGACAAGAGAGGCACTGGCCCTGAGATCTGTTGCCATGACCGGGGCGCCGCTGAGCTCTCCCCGACCTCGGATGATCGCGCTGTGACCTTCGACCTGGATATCTGCGCCCATCCTTTTGAGTTCCCCCACGTGCATAAAACGGTTTTCAAAGACGGTTTCCGAAATAACACTTAGCCCATTTGCCAGGCACATCATGGCCATGAGCTGGGCCTGGACATCTGTTGGAAACCCCGGGAAGGGAAGGGTTTTGACGTCCACGCTTTTGATGGGGCCTGTCAACAAACAACGCAGCCCCCCATTTTCCTCGTAGATTTCCATCCCAGCCTCGTGCAGCTTCTCGATCACTGCCTTCAGGTGCTGAGGTTGGGTCCCCTTAAGAAAGAGGTTCCCCCGCGTCATCCCTGCGGCTACCATGTAGGTAGCAGCTTCCACGCGGTCTGGCATGATGGTGTATTCCGTTCCGTGGAGACCAGGAACTCCCTTAATAACCAGGGTATTAGTGCCAAGTCCCGAGACCTCTCCTCCCATTTGGTTGATGAATTCTCCGACCTCAACCACCTCTGGTTCCCGGGCTGCGTTTTCGATAACCGTGGTTCCCTCTGCGAGGGCCGCGGCCATCATGAGGTTCTCAGTCCCCGTGACCGTGGGCAAGGGAAGGTCTATGGTGGTTCCCTTGAGACGTTTTGCCCTGGCATGGATGTACCCATGTTCCAAGGTGATTCGGGCGCCGAGGGCCTGGAACCCATCGAGGTGAAGGTTGATGGGGCGGGTACCGATAGCACAGCCACCAGGGAGGGAGACCTTGGCTTCACGCGCACGGGCCAGCAAAGGACCCATGACAAGGATGGAGGCACGCATGGTCTTGACAAGTTCATACGGCGCTTCGATGGTCCCCAGGGTCTTGGCATGAATGGTAGCATCCCCCCCAGAGCGATCAACGGTGATCCCCATTATCCTCAAGAGTTTCTCCACCGTATCGATGTCTCTCAGCGCGGGAACATTGTGAAGGTGAACCGGTTCGTCGGTCAGTAGCGAGGCAATAAACAGGGGCAAGGCTGCATTTTTTGCCCCGGCAATCTGAATCTCCCCGATCAGGCGCTCACCGCCCTGAATAATCATTTTGTCCAATTCAGAGTCTCCACGCTGAAACCACTCGAGGATATCCCGAGAGGTCGTGGTCTATCCTGACGCCGTGATATGCCCGGGTCTCTTGAATAAGATTCATAACGGTTTCTCCCTGGTCTGGTGCGATCTCCGTAGCGAAAAGCCCACCCTGTCTGAGGTGTATGGGGGCCTCTGAAATCAAGCGCCGGAGGATGGCTAAACCGTCTTCTCCTCCGTCCAGGGCTTTCATTGGTTCAAAGCGCTGAATACCGGGAGGAAGACGGGAGATTTCATCCCTGCGGACATAGGGAGGGTTAGAGACCACGAGGTCAAAAAAAGGTGTGGGGCGAAAGGCCTGGAAAAGATCTGCACAGAGAAGGTAAAAAGGACCATCGGTTTCATAGGTGTGACAGTTCATCGAGGCTACGGCTAAAGCCTCGGCATCGATATCCACCAGGAAAGAATGCACTTTCAAGAACGATGCAATGGCCAGAGCCAAGGCACCCGAACCGCTGCCTATATCAACCAGTGTCTTAGGAGAAAACTTTCCCTCTTCCGCGATCCTTTTTTTGACTACCTCCACAACTGTCTCCGTTTCTGGCCTCGGGATGAGAACCCGGCGATCCACATAGAGCACCCGACTCCAGAACTCCTTTTTGTTGCGTATGTATGAGACGGGCTCTCCCTCGGTCCGCCGCTTGATGAAGGCCCTGTAGCTTGCGCGTTCGCTCTCCGTCAAAGGTTGGTCATAATGGGTATAGAGCGCAATTCTTTCCATATCAAGCACTTTCGAAAGAAGGACCTCCGCGTCCAGACGAGGCGTAGGTATTCCTTTCCTTTTGAAATAATCAGTTGTCCAGTTCAAAGCGTCCATGATGGTCCATAACGGCTTACTCGGCATGGTCTGTTTCCTCTGATCCGGCTTTGAGGCGCTCTGATTCAAAATGGGCGATGAGGGGGTCGATTAACTGAGAAAGCTCTCCTTCGAGGATTGAATCGAGTTTGTACAGCGTCAGGCCAATCCGGTGGTCAGTAACCCGGTTTTGTGGGTAATTGTACGTGCGTATACGCTCACTCCGGTCCCCTGAGCCAACCATGTTCCGGCGTTTCTCAGAGATCTCCATGTGCTTTTCTTGTTCCATCCGGTCCAGCAGTCGAGCGCGAAGGACTTTCATGGCCTTTGTCTTATTTTTATGCTGAGATTTTTCATCTTGGCATGTTACGACGATCCCAGTTGGTTTGTGAGTGATACGCACCGCGGAATCTGTCGTATTGACGTGTTGCCCCCCAGGGCCGGAGGAGCGGTACACGTCAATTTCCAACTCTGTTGGGTCGATTTCTACATCGACCTCTTCTGCCTCGGGAAGCACAGCCACTGTGACCGCGGAGGTATGGATCCTTCCTTGGGATTCCGTTTCGGGAACGCGCTGAACCCGGTGAACACCTGATTCATACTTCAACTGACTGTAGGCTCCTTTCCCCTCGATGAGGAAGATAACCTCCTTGAATCCGCCAATCCCTGTCACATTCTGGCTGAGCATTTCCATTTTCCAATTCTTCTTTTCCGCGAAGCGGGTATACATCCTGAAGAGCTCCGTGGCGAAGAGGGCTGCCTCTTCTCCCCCCGTTCCGGCACGGATCTCCATCACGATGTTTTTTTCGTCGCTGGGATCTTTGGGGAGCAATGCTCGTTGGATAGCTATGAGCACCTGTTTCCGCTTTTCTTGTAGTATCTTAATTTCTTCATGGGCAAGTTCTCGGACCTCCTCATCGGAATCGTGAAGAAGGCTTCTATTTTCCTCGAGCTGGGTCTCGATGGATTTTTTCTGATGAAAAAAATCCACGATCTTGGATAGATCAGCGTGTTCCTTGGCGTACTGTGTGTATAGGTTACGGTCTCGGATGACCTCCGGTCGACTCAACTTGGAAGACAGTGTGTGGTAACGTTCTTCCAATTCCTCCAATTTCTGGTCAAGGCTGAATTTGGACATGAAGAATCCTTCTGGGATCTAAAGGGTTTTAAAGAAATGTCGGACTGACCGGATTTTCCCACAATTCATTGCCCCTTCCGGGCAGGGCCCCACTATGCAAGCAGGGCCCGCATCTTCAAAGAGCGCGGGAGCAATGGGTTTCACCTGCCTTAGCATTTCTATGGCCATCATCCGGATTTCCCACTGTGCCCGATTACAGCACCTCAGGCGGAAGAAGTATCGTAGTTCCCGTGCGTTCATGGTGAGGATCAGTTTTGTCTCTGCGGCATTGGGAAGTACAAAACGGGCATCTTCTTGAGATGCCTCCCCCTTGTCCCCGAGAAGCTGGTTCCATTCGTCATACCAAGACTGAATTTGGCGCATTTGCTTGTCGAACCGGTCTATATAAAACTGTCCAAGTGACTTGATGCGAGGAGGAATGACATAATTAAACACTCCGTCAGGGCTCTTGTTCGACGTCTTGCCAACGTATCGCTGGCTTTGAACAGAGAAACTCGCAATACGATGCCTTGTCAACTGGGCTAAAAGACTCCGTGAAACCCCTTCGATCCCGAAGGTAAAACTCGCGTGTTCAATGGGTGAAAGATGACCGAAGGCCAAGAGCCTCTTTATCAACGCCTTTTCATCCCCTGCCTTAAAAGAGGTGGCCAGTGAGGCGATATCCGTTTCTGTGTAACAGAGGCGTGCCGCCAATGCAATGGTTGCCTCCGGATTGGGGGTCCACTTTAGAAGCTTGACTTGAAGACTGGTTTCTCCCATGTTTTCATTGCGTTACGGCCGGAGCCTTTTGAGCTGGCATCTTTGCGCCGTATTTCCGCCTGAATTTTTCTATCCTACCGGCTGAATCAACAATCTTTTGTTTACCGGTAAAAAACGGATGGCATTGTGAGCAGATCTCTATATGGATCTCTTTTTTGGTTGAAAGCGTCTTAAATTCCGCTCCGCAACTACATCTAACCGTCACCTCGTGCAGCTTTGGATGAATACCTTTTTTCATTTTTATAACAATAACCTCCTTCTTTCACAAGATACCAAACATTTATATTATCAAACTTCACAATAAAAAGCAACTTTAATTTCTTTCCCCTGGAAACTAAAACTGATGGGATGGTATCATTGAATTTAAGTGTCGGCCTGTTGTGAGTTAACATGCCACATGGTAGTGGTTCCAGAGGGAGTCTAATAGGGAGAAGATGTGTTTAAACAACACGGATATGTATGGGCATTGAAAGCCTCATGCGAACCCGGGAAAATTTGACTCTTATCTCTTCTCCCCAGCTCTTACAGGTACCTTAAGCAAATTTTCTGGGGGTACCAGAGGGCAGGCATAATCCTTGCTATATGCGCACCAAGGGTTATATGCCCTATTAAAATCAAGGATCCACTTCCCGCTTGCAGTGCGGTCAACTAAATCAAGGTCGAGATACCGACCTGCCCCATATGTTTCCTTGCCGCTCGTAGCATCGCGAAAGGGAACGAATAATCGCTCTTCCTCGGGATCGCTTTTATAGGCCTGTAGAGTGCAATCTTCGTTTCCAATTCTGAATCGGAATTCACCCCATTGCAGGAAGTGCCTTATATTTCCTTTGGTGTCTTCGATTTCTATTGTTTTTTTATCATTATGTTCATGCAGTTCGAGTTCAAACCTCAATTTTGGGTCCGGTGGATAGTACTTAAGTCCTTTGAACTTCTGTCTTTCTTCCAACGAGATTGGGGATTGCCAATGCGTCGCAAAAAATATGTCCTTTTCTTTCCTTTCCTCCTCAAGCCTCTCTTTCCATTTTTGTATGTTCATTTTAGCCTCACCCTCTCTTTATTTCTTTGTGAAATTTAAAATGTAGCCGCTGTTATAGTGCCTGTCATGTATAAGCTCCTTATAAAATTGCATTTCAAAGCTGAACCTTGCATCTTCTATCTCCCTTATAACATCTTCTAACTGCATATTTGATAGACTCCATAACGGTTCATCCGATTTATAGTGTTTCGGATAAACTGAAAGGAGACCCCCGTTCTTTAAGACCCTGAGAGATTCGTTATAAATTTTATTTCTTTCCGCAGTATCCATATAGTGCAGAACATCATAAAGTAAGACTACATCGACAGATTCATCCTCCAAACCAATCTTTAATTCCGCTGAACGATTATGCATTGGAACTATATTTTTTAGGCCTTCCTCCTTAGCTGTACTCATCAATCTGTTTAGCGAATCCATGTCCTTATCAACTGCATATAATATACCTCCTTTTCCAACTACCTTTGCGGCTGGAATTGTATAATGACCGACATTACAGCCAAAATCCAAAACAACCTGTCCCTCTCTAATGCCGATATTCCTTAAAAATATCTCCCCTTTCCCTTTTAACCATTCTTTAACGTCAACTTCCATGCCTTTTTCTCGTCCGGGAATAGTGCGAGTTCATGTTACGTCTTGTGTGGCTACGATATTGCAACCAAAGGGGGCAATGCCCCCTGTCTGCGTCTGCCTGTCGCGGCTGCCTGTCTGCGTGCAACGCACAGGCAGGTAAAGTTCATAGCCTTTAGCATGCGGTATATATGTTTTAGATGTAACTGCTGTTCCCATATTCTTCATAGCAAAATTATTCTGCCTGCACCACCATCAACATAATTCTCAGCATATAGTGATTTTATCTCCGCTTTATGTTGAGTGCAGTGAGTAGGACAAATCAGCCCTAAGTTTTTAAATAAATCAAATTCACTAAATCCATGTAATCCGCCAATAATCCCGTAAAGCTCTCCAAATTGCGAGGCGGCTTGAAGAATATGCGCCATTCTTGGATGAGAACATCCTGTGATAACAATTATTCCTCTCTCTGTTTTGATCGCCATGCTCTGCTCTATACCATCCAGCTCGCCAGTAGAAAAGACGTTTTCATGGATTTGCTGAGGCCGTTCGATGCTTACAACTTCCCTTGCCCCGGGGGGTTTAAAACAGGAAATGGGAATATAGACCTTAACCTCATTATTCACCTGAAGAAGGCTCTGAAGCCCCCCAATGTGATCAAAATGGGGGTGTGAGATAAAGACTTCATCTATAGAGATGGGATCGATATTAAGTTTTTGCATATTTGAAAGGAGTATGGAGCCGCTTGAGCCTGTATCGAAGAGGATCCTCGGGGTGTTTTCTACTTCTACAAGGCAAGAGAAACCCCAATCGGATTTGAGGCCTTTTTGATAAACGGTATTATCATAGACAATAGTGACTTTCACATTGACCTCCTATTTTTTCTATTGCCATTCAGATGGCAAGGAATTAAGTCTCACCTTTAAGATATTCCCCTCCCTTTTAATGCTTATTTTCTTCCCTTCAGGTGTGATTGTCAATAAAATCTCATAAATCCTTAACGAAGGCTAGTGGTAATATAAGGCATCTCAAAAGCAGGTTCACTACTCGTTACTGATTATATAACATCTATTTTTTTATTTCTACCCAAAAACCTGCCGGGTCGTCAAGTATACGGAAATTCGTTATACCCGCTTTTGATATAACATCACTTATTGTTTCAGGGGAACTGTAAGCTTTTGCGTCCTCTTTCAGGGAACGGTCTCTTAGACTCTTCATTCTGTTTAATTCTTCCTCGGTTACATACCTTCCAAACCCGCCTCCAACAAATCCTATGCCACTCCCTTTCAAAACTCTATAGATTTCCTTAAATACCTGAACCTTATCTTTCCAACAATGGTATGCCCCCCTGCTGATGATAAAGTCGGCAAATTCACTGCCAAAAGGGAGTTCGTTTGCATCACCCTGGACAGGAATAATCCTGTCTTTCAAACCTTCATTTTCAATATTGCTGCATGCTAGCTGACATATGGCCTTTTCCTTTTCCAATGCGTATATCCTTAATTTAGAATGCCTGCATAATTCAACTGCAAAAATGGCCGTGCCACAACCAATGTCAATGCCTACGCCTTCCAGAACACCATAATTCTCAACGAGTTGTTTCACTGTCGAGATAATCGCTGGCATAAAGTTTTCTCTGACCATTTTATCGAAACGTTTTGCCTCTAAGTGGTCCATTTCACTGTAATCAGCCGGAACGTGTTTCTCAGGCATCGTTTTACTCTCCTTTTAAACTTTGAAAGACTTTCTATCCGGTTCCATCTATCCGCCCTGCCTCTTTCCCATTTATGTGTTAGTTGGGATTCATGATATGCGGTTAGTTTGTTGTACTAAGGAATCTCTTGGCTCATACTTCACATCACCGGAAGAATCTTGCCCGAGTGGATGTGATTGTTATATTGCGTATTCAACTGCCTTCTCAGCATGAATGGCTGTTGTATCGAATAATCTTACTTTAGTATCAGCTTGACTAACTAACATCCCAATCTCTGTACAACCGAGAATGACTGCCTCTGCCCCTTGTGTAGCCAAAGTATCAATAATGCGCAAGTACTCAGCTTTTGATTCGGCTTTGATGTTGCCTAAACAAAGCTCTTGATAAATAACCTTGTGAACAATTTCTCTATCCTTTTTACCTGGCACTAACACCTGAAGACCGTACTTGTTTATCAGCCTACCTTTGTAGAAGTCTTGCTCCATAGTAAAGGCCGTACCTAATAGACCTACCGTATGAATACCTTCCCTGACTAGAGCCTCTGCTGTTGCGTCAGCGATATGTAGCAAAGGGATTTCAATTGCAGCCTCAATTTCTGGCGCAACCTTGTGCATCGTATTTGTACAGATGAGCAGAAAATCTGCCCCGGCTGCTTCAATGTTTTTTGCTGCTTCTGTTAATAGTTTTGCAGTACCCTTCCAATCGCCAGCATGTTGTAGCTTCTCAATTGGCTCGAAATCAACGCTGTACATGGCAATCTTCGCAGAGTGTAGGCCGCCGAGGCGTTGCTTTACGCCCTCATTGATTGCCCGATAGTAACCGAGGGTACTTTCCCAACTCATTCCGCCAAGCAAGCCGATTGTTTTCATTTGCTATGCCCCTTTCTCCTTCCACCATGCCAGTGTGATTTTTTTATTTTTCACTATAAATTCTTATACTTGCATGGTAGCCATGTCAAGCTCGGAAACACCGCAAGTTTAACTATGATGTTGGATACTGCCACCACCCCCGCCCAGGACCGCATAAAGCCTTACCAGGTTGGCGGATCGGATCAGTTTGAGATGGGTGAGAATCTGTTCCTGAATGTAGAGGGTACGCTGAGCGTCAAGGACACTTAAATAGCTGTCGAGCCCGATAAGATAACGGTTTCTGGAAAGTTGGTAGGTTTTCTTAGCGGCCAGGGTGAGGGATTCTTGTGCCTTGATTTCATCGTTGATGGTACCCTGTATCGCCAGTGCATCGGCCACTTCCCGAAAGGCTGTCTGGATGGCTTTTTCGTATTCCGCCAGGGCGATTTTCCGTTCCGTTTTGCTGACCCTGTAAGCAGCCCAGGTACGGGCATCGAAGATGGGCATCGTTACACGGGGAATGAAAGACCAGGTTCCGTTACCAGAGCTAAAAAGACCTGAGAGCTCGTCACTCGCGGTTCCTATCTCTGTTGTTAAGATAATACGGGGAAAAAAGGTTGCCCGGGCAGCGCCGATGGAGGCGTAGGCCGCCTTGAGTCGATGCTCCGCCGAGATGATATCTGGACGTTTCAGGAGTACCTCTGAGGAAAGGCCGGGTGAGATAGCCTTGATGGGAGCCACACTTTTAAGATCAACGGGCAGCAGGTTTTTCGGGACCGGTTTGCCGGTAAGGAGGTTTAGGGCGTTGAGATCCAGTGCAGCCAGCTGGGTATAGCGTGGAATGTCCCGCCGCGCCGCTTCCATCTGTGTCTGAGCCCGGCGTATATCCAGTTCCGTAGCAAGGCCGGCTTTAAATAGCTTTTTTATTAAATTATAAGAGTTCAATTGGGTGGCGTACGTATCCATGGCCAGTTTGAGGTTCTCCCGGTCTGCGGCAAGGGTTAGGTAAACCTGTCCAACCTCTGAAATCAGCGCGATCCGCGCACTACGCCGTGCCTGCTCCGTTGCCAGATATTCCTGCAGTGCCCGTCTTTTCAGGCTGCGGATGCGACCAAAAAAGTCGATTTCCCAGGATGTAGCGCCGAGATTAACCGTTAATTCCTTTGTGGTCCGTGGCTCCCTAAACGGTGTCAGGTCTGCGGCGCTTCGTCGTTTGATTTCACTTCCAGAGGCATTGAATGATGGGAATAAGGCAGCCCGTTGAACGCCATAAAGGGCCCGGGCGTGCTCTACATTCAGGGCTGCGAGCTTCAAGTCACGGTTGTTCTTAAGAGCCATCCTGATGACCTTTTGGAGCCTGGGATCGGTGAAGAAATCCCGCCAACCGAGTTTATCGGCCATTGGCTCTTTGGAGGAAGCCTGTCTATCTTTATACGCCTTACCATGCGGCCATTCAGTTGGAATCGGTGCTTTAGGCCGGGTGTATTTGGGCGATAAGGTGCCACATCCGAGAAGGAGCGAGAAAATCACGATCCACAAAAGAGTTTTCATATCCGATAGTCTCCTAACTTGGAGGGTTAAGATAATGCTTAGTTTCCTTTGTCTTTTGTCTTCTTTTAAACAGTCGATAGACCAACACGAAGAATAGGGGGATATAGAAGAGATCAATAAATGTTGCTGAAAGCATCCCTCCACACACGGCGGTGCCGATGCCGTTTTCTGCCCCCGCTCCCGCACCGGTCGTGATGGCAAGGGGAAGCACACCGAAAAAGAAGGCCAGTGAGGTCATGATAACCGGTCGTAACCTCACACGCGCTGCCCCGAGGGTTGCCGGTATTAATTCCTCACCCTGCTTCAGGCGTTCCTTGATAAATTGAATGATAAGAATGGCGTTTTTGGTTGAGAGCCCCATGGTGGTCAGAAAACCGATCTGAAAATAGACATCATTGTAGAATCCCCGTAGCCAGGTTGCGACCGTAGCGCCCAACACGCCGAGTGGGAGCATCAGCAGATTCGCGAGCGGGATGGGCCAGCTTTCATACAGGGCAGCCAGGAAGAGAAAGATCACAAATACGGTGAATCCATATACCAGCGGTGCCTGGATCGTGGCCATTCGTTCCTGATAAGAAAGCCCCGTCCAGTCATAGGCGATCCCTTTTGGGAGCCTGGAGGCCAGTTCTTCCATGGCAGTCATCGCCTCTCCGGTGCTTCTTCCAGGTGCCGGTTGCCCCCAAAGCTCGATCGATGGAAAGCCATTGTATCGTTCGAGTTTTGGAGAGCCATAGGTCCACCGGCCTTTGGCAAAAGAGGAAAAGGGGACCATCTCTCCTTGGTTGTTTCTTACGTAGAGCCTTTTTAGATCCTTGGGAAGCATCCGAAAAGGGGCATCCGCCTGTACATAAACCCTTTTTACGCGCCCAGCTTGGACAAAATCGTTCACATATGCACTTCCAAAGGCCACTGAAAGGGTATCATTGATGGCAGAGATGGGAATTCCCATGGCGCCTGCCTTTTCCCAATCTACATTGATTTTATATTCCGGGACATCCTCCATTCCGTTGGGACGTACCCGAATCACCCGAGGATCCTGCATGGCCATACCAAGGAGTTGGTTGCGGGCTGCCATGAGTTTTTCATGTCCCAACCCCCCAAAATCCAGAAGCTCCAAATCGAACCCTGTTGCATTGCCAAGCTCAATAATGGCCGGAGGGGGGAAGCAGTATACCCTGGCGCTTTTGATTCGGGAGAACACCTGCATTGCTCTCCCGGCTATCGACCTGGCCCTTAATTCCGAGCGCCGCCGCAGGCTCCAATCTTTGAGCTTTACAAAGCCCAAACCGACATTCTGCCCCTCCCCACTGAAAGAAAAGCCCGCAACGGCCGCAAAGGACTTTACAGCTTTCTTTTCACGGGTTGCGAAATAGTGCTCGATATGTTTCAAAAGGTTTCGGGTTTGTTCCAAGGTGGAACCGGGGGGAAGTGTAGCCTGGACTAACAAGATCCCCTGGTCTTCATTAGGGAGATAGGCGGTTGGCATATGCAAGAGCAGGTATCCCATCAGACTCACGAGGATAAGATAGATAAAGATGTATCGGAGTTTCTTGGCCAGAATGTGCCTCACGAGTCGGACATAGAGGTTTCTGGAATGATCGACCATCCGGTCAAACCTCTTGAAAAAGGGGCGAAAGAGAAAGAACGTATTTTCAGAAGGACTATGTCCTTTTGACACCGGTTTTAGAAAGGTCGCGCAGAGGACCGGTGTGAGGATCAGGGCAACCAGAACGGAAAGAAGCATGGCAGAGGTAATGGTTACGGAGAACTGGCGGTAGATAATCCCTGTGGAACCCGGGAAAAAGGCCATGGGGCCGAAGACTGCCGACAGGACCAGGGCGATGCCGATCAAGGCACTGGTAATCTGCCGCATGGATTTTGCGGTCGCTTCCCTGGGGGACAATCCCTCTTCTTTCATGATACGGTCCACATTTTCCACGACCACAATGGCGTCGTCTACTAAAAGCCCAATAGCCAGGACCATGGCAAACATGGTGAGCATGTTGATGGAAAACCCCATCGTCCAGATCACCCCGAAGGTTCCCAGGAGGACCACCGGCACAGCAATGGTGGGGATCAGGGTGGCACGGAAGCTCCCAAGGAATAGGAACATAACCAGGAAGACAAGGATAATTGCCTCGTACAAGGTTTTTACTACCTCATGAATGGCGACCCGGGTAAACGGGGTGGTATCGTAGGGGTACACCACCTTCATCCCGTGTGGGAAGTAGTGGCTCATCTTCCGTAGCCTCCGCTTGATACGCGCCGCGGTATCCAGAGCGTTGGCACCTGGTTCCTTACGGATCATGAGAATGGCCACGGGCTTCCCATTGTACCGTGCTACAATATCGTAGCGTTCCGTCCCGAGCTCTGTCCGGGCGACATCCCGGATGCGAACCACGGAGCCATCCGGGTTGGTGCGTAGGGGGATAGCGGCAAACTCTCCAGGCGTTTTAAGGTAATGCTGAACGATAATAGAGGCGTTCAGGCGTTGGCCTTTGATAGCCGGCGCACCGCCAAATTGCCCCGCTGACACCTCCACATTGTATGTGCGAAGTGCCCTAATCACATCCTCCACGGTGAGGTGATAATTCGTCAATTTGTCCGGATTGAGCCAGATCCGCATTGCGTATTCGGTTCCAAAGGCCCTGACCTCCCCCACACCTGGGATCCGTGCTAAGACCTTTTCCAGGTTGGATTTGGCATAATCCCTCAGATCGATGTCATTCATGCTACCGTCTTCCGAGATGATCCCCACGGCCAACATATAGTTATGGGTCGATTTACTCACCCGGACCCCTTGACGCCGCACCACATCCGGGAGGCTCGCCATGGCAAGCTGTAGTTTGTTTTGAACCTTGGACCACGCCAGGTCAGGATCCATTCCTGGGGCGAAGGTCAACTCGATGCGAGAGGCACCTGAGGAACTGCTGGTACCGGAAAGGTAAAGCAGCTTGTCGAGCCCAGTCATCTTTTGCTCGATAATCTGCGTGATGGTGCTTTCTACCGTCTCGGCTGAGGCACCTGGATAGAAGGCATCCACCGCTATAACCGGGGGTGCAAGCTCCGGATACTGTGAGATGGGAAGGAAGACAATCGCCAGCACCCCGGCGCTCATAATGGCAATGGCGATGACCCAGGCAAAAACCGGACGGTCCAGAAAGAATCGAGACAACATCAGGTGTTCCCACCCGCATGTTTTTTCGATCCCGTCCAGTCATGACCAACGTGTTTCTTTCGTCTCCCCAAGGGGATCGCCTTTACGACCATTCCCGGCCTGACGTACTGACGTCCCTCGACAATCACCCGGTCACCCGGTGCAAGACCGGAGGTCACCAGCCATCGATTGCCGAGGGCCCGGTCTATTGTCAACATTCGCAGGATTACCTTGCCGTGTTTGTTTACAAGCAGAGCAAAGGGATTTCCCTTCCGATCATGGGATACCCCCTGTTGGGGGACCAGGATGCCGTTAGCCTTGACCCCTTCCATTAAAACCACGCGGACGAACATTCCTGGAAGAAGCACCTTCTCAGGGTTTGGGAAAAGTGTTCTTAGAATCACCGATCCCGTGGCAGGATCTACGGTGACGTCGCGAAATTCCAGGGCCCCTTCCAACGGATAGGGGCTGCCGTCCTCTAAGATGAGCCGAACCTTGTTTTGCGTGGGTCCTTGGAACCCGGGATGTCCTACTTTCTCCATGCGATGTTTTAAACGCAGCAACTCGGTAGAGGATTGCGGCACATCCACATAGATAGGGTCCAGTTGCTGAATGGTCGCCAGGGCCCTGGGTTGGTAGGCAGTGACAATGGCACCCTCGGTCACGCTGGATCGGCCGATTCGCCCAGAGATGGGTGCCTTGATCCGTGTATATCCCAGGTGGATGGTGGCGATTTTGACTGCCGCTTCGGCCTGTTTGATGGTGGCTTCTGCGGCAGCGATCGCCCGACGATCGCTTTCTGCCTGGGCCTCATAGGCATGGAGGGTTGCCTCGGCCACATTTGCCTCTGTTACGGCCTGATCCCGCTGGCTGGTGGAGACGGATCGGCACTTGTATGCCGTTTCAAAACGTTTGCGATTTTGCCGGGCCAACATGAGGATGGCCCTTTGCCGGGCAAGATTGGCCAGACTTGCCAATAGGGCGGCCCGCGCGCGGTCGGCATTTTTCCGCGCGCTGACAAGGGCGGCCCTGGCGTGTTCGAGGGCCGCTTTAAAAGGAGCGGGATCGATCTGGTAGAGCACCTGCCCCGCTTTGACCTCTGTGCCTTCCTTGAATAGGCGTTTCAGGATCAGGCCGCTGACCTGGGGACGGATTTCCGCGATGCGGAAGGGCGCCGTGCGTCCCGGTAGCTCGGTTGTTAAGACTACCTGTTGAGGTTTTACTGTAAAAACGAAGACCTTTGGAACCCCGTGGGTGTGTGGGGAGGAGGGCTTTTTTCTGTTGCAACCGATCGTTAATCCAAGGCATCCCACGAGGATCAGCAAGATCCCCAAGCGTCTAACCAAGTTGCACCGCAGTTTCATAAATCCCTCCTTGACAAGTTAAAATAGATATTTTAATTAGCTATTTAAAATCACCTTATAAAAAACCATCCTTCCCTTGTCAAGGGGAAGATGCCCTTTCGCGGTAGTGGGAGGAGACGTTACGGAGGGGGAGAATGAACCAACGATGAAGGGGGAAGATCTACATGGCTAACCGGGAGGATGGGAAGGAAACTCGAAAGAGAATTCTGGATGCCGCCTGTGAAATTTTCGCTGATAAGGGGTACCATGCCGCCAAGGTTGCGGAGATCTGCAGACGCGCCGGGGCCAACGTTGCATCGGTTAACTATTATTTTGGTGATAAGGCGACCTTATACCTCGAGGTGTGGAAAGAGTCGTTTAAAAGGTGTGTGGTTTCGCATGTACCGGATAGTCAAGCCCAATCCCCAGAGGAACAGTTACGTGCCTATATCCATTCGCTCATTCGGGACTTTGCGGATAAGGGAGATAGGGGACAATTTACCCGTTTGTACCTGACGGAGTTGGCGCACCCCACCGGACTCATCCACGATCTTTGGCACGACCTGATCCAACCTCGCCGCCTGGTTTTGCTTGACATTATCCGGAAGATAGCGGGGCAAAACGTCCCAGAAGAGGCCATCCTGTTTTGCGAGATGAGTGTCATCAGTCAATGTCGAACCCTTCTGACCGTTCGTCGAAATGACCTGGAATATCTTCTCGGGCAGCCACTGTCCACGGATCTGATAGGGAGGCTGGCCGATCATATCACGCGATTTTCCCTGGCTGGGATCAGGGCGATCGGGGAACAGGCAGTCCGGAAGGATACGGCGTGTTGAGGATAAAACAGTCACCTTTTCTGAGCCTTTGGGGGGCAGGGGATTCAGGGGGGGTGTGAAGGGTAGGCTTTGAATTCAGAATTCCGTCCGCTGTTTGAGGGAGGTGCTGAGGGTTTGGGAATCGATAAATTCGATCTCTCCTCCTACGGGGACGCCCTGGGCGAGACGCGTTAGCCTGATGGGGAAAGGTTGTAGCCGATTCTGAAGATAGAGGGCCGTAGCTGTCCCACTGGCATTGGGGTTGGTGGCAATGATGATCTCCTGGATAGGTTCGTGTTGCAGCCGTTGGAATAGCTCCTCGATCTTCAGTTTTTCTGGGCCAATACCCTGGAGGGGATTGATGCTGCCGTGCAGAACGTGGTAAAGGCCCTGAAACGCCCCCGTCTGTTCGATGGCAATCAGGTCGTTTGGGGCTTCCACCACGCAGAGAATGCGTGGATCCCGTTTTGGATTCCGGCAGATAACGCACAATTCACTATCTGAAAGGTTAAAGCATCTTTTGCAGAGCCTGAGGGAGTGCTTGACAGCCCTAATGGCTTCTGCCAGGTTGTCGCTATATGCGTGGCTGGCATGCAGGATATGAAAGGCCATCCGGGTAGCACTTTTTCTGCCGATACCAGGAAGCTCATTTAACAGGTCGATCAATCGGACGATGGTTTTGGGATAAGGATCCATGATCGCTTAGAAAAGGCCGGGGATGGACAGTCCTCCGGTTAGTTTTTTCATCTCTTCCGCCATCATCTCCTGGGAGTTATGTAGGGCATCGTTGACCGCAGCGACGATCAGGTCCTGCAGCATCTCAATATCCTCGGGGTCCACCACGTCAGGTTCTATGACGATGGAAAGGACCTCTTGTCTGCCGTTGACCTGGACTCTGACCATCCCTCCCCCTGAGGTTGATTCAACGATCCTGTCCGCCAACTCTTCCTGGATCTGTGCCATCTTAGCCTGCATTTTCTGGGCCTGCTTCATGATATCCGATAGCTTTGCGCTCATGTTACCTCCTTTGATCTTTTTCGATAGGTTTGACTTCAATGAGATGTCCCCCAAGAATCCCAAGAATATCCTGGATGACGGGATGTTCTCTAAATCCCCCTTTAGTTGGTGTTTCTTGTCCATTTCCGGAAGGTGCTTTGATGTCCCCGCCTTCCTTGAAAACGACCCGCGCGACCTCGTGTCCGGTGAACTTTTCGAGAAGTGCCTTGAGCTGTGCCTCTTTTTCGGGGGTATCCAAGAGCTTCAAGGCAAATGATTGGGATGGGAACTGAATTTCAGCCACTTTGCCCCTCCACTGAAAGCCGGTTGCCTCGGAGAGTTGTACCGAAAGGGCCATGGCCCTTTTTTTGGCAAAGCGGAGAAACTCTTCAAAAAAGTTATCCACTGGTTCCTGTGGAGGGTGAGTATCCGTGGTATGACTGGTTGGTTTCCTGTGGTTGGAAGGTGAGGAGGAAAGTTGAGGAGAAACCGGTCCCGTTTCACGGGATTTGGGAGGGATGGAGGCATCCTTACTGTAGCCGAGTTTCTCCTCCAATTGCCGGATCAGACTGTTTAAGGATACGGCCTGTTTTAGATGAATCATCCTGACCAGCGCCGTTTCTAACCCGATGCGTGCGTATTCACTCTGAAGGATGAACCGTTCTCTCTCATGGAGGAGGTGAATCCAGTGTTCGATCTGTTCAAGGGGGACGGGGCGGATCATCTCCTGCATCTGGTGAATTTCCTCACTCCCCCGTTCCAAAGGGATTTTCCGATCGCCCGCGGCTTTCAGTAGTAGTAGGTCGTGGAGAAAGAGGAGGAAGGAGCGGTAAAAATAGGCGAGATCGGTTCCCGCATCAACAAGTTGGTGGATCAAGGTAAGAAGCTCTTCAGGACTTTCTTTTATAATGCATTCCAGAACCTTCATCATCACGGTGCTGTCCACTACGGAGAGCAGAGACCGAGCGTCCTCGAACGTGATCCTTTTTTCTTCGGAGAGGAGAAAAAGCTGGTCCAGGATTACTTCGGCATCCCTCAGACTGCCGGTGGACTCCCGTGCCACGAGCATTAGGGCCTTTTCATCCGCCTCAAATCCCTCCTTTTTGATGATCTTCTCCAGGTGCATGATCATGTCTTGGAAAGGGATCCTCCGAAAGTCATAACGTTGGCACCGGGAAAGGATGGTTACAGGAATTTTGTGGGGTTCCGTGGTAGCAAGGATAAAGATGACATGTTCAGGAGGCTCTTCCAAGGTTTTTAATAGGGCATTAAAGGCCCCCTTTGACAACATGTGTACCTCGTCAATGATATAAACCTTGTACCGGAGTGTGACGGGAAGATACGCCACGGTTTCCTTTAATTTACGGATTTCATCCACGCCGTTATTGGAGGCCCCGTCGATTTCGTGGATGTCTAAACTGGTTCCATGGGCAATCTCCGTGCATGCAGGGCATATGCCGCAAGGATCTGGAGTCGGGCCTCTTTCGCAATTCACGGCCTTGGCAAGGATTCGGGCCACAGAGGTTTTCCCTACCCCGCGGGGTCCGCAGAAAAGGAGGGCATGAGCCACGCGGTTTTGTGTAAGTGCGTTTTTTAGGGTTTTGGTAATGACCTGCTGACCAACAACCTCTTCAAAGTTTTGAGGACGCCATTTTCTCGCAAGGACAAGGTAAGACATGGGGCTATCCATTTAAAGGGTCAACCGACTGGATAGCCAGGCACCCCTGCGGCACACACAAGATCCCACTACCGCTGCTTCCTTCCGGACCTGACGGGGTTCGCAGGTTCATGTTGCGCAGGACCCGGCTATCCAGGCCGTTCATCCTCATGTGTCCATGGCGGAGAGAGAGGGATTCGAACCCTCGGTACCCCTTGTGAGGGTACACACGATTTCCAATCGTGCTCCTTCGGCCAGCTCGGACATCTCTCCCCCTTTATTTAATTATATCACATCCAACTTCGATGTGAAGCTTTGGCAGTATGGCGGAGAGAGAGGGATTCGAACCCCCGGAGCGCTCATGCGCTCAGTTGATTTCGAATCAACCGCCTTCGACCAGCTCGGCCATCTCTCCGCACGGGGATTATTTTCTAACACATGAATCGGAAACGTGTCAATTCACAAATCGCTAAGTGTAGGTGGGGGGAAGACATGGTTTCTCAATAGGCATTGTATTTTTACCTCTTATATTATATAGGAGAAAGAGAGTTGGTTATGGCGGGGAAAAAAACAACCATTTGGGTTTATATGGGGTTTCTCTTTTTTGTTTTGCTCCTTCTTCTTGGGGTCAGTATGGGGGAAAACCTGGCTATCCTGGAAAAGGCTACGAAGATCTGCCTCAGTTGCATCGGGCTTGGGTAACCATGAGGGTTTTTAGAAGACTCATTCAAGTCGCAGCGACCTTACTGACCAACTCCTCATTTGGGTTTCTTTTCACCCGGAAGATCTATCAAGGTCCTTTGAAAGCGTTTTGTGTTCCTGGGCTGAACTGCTATTCCTGTCCGGCAGCTACCTTTGCTTGCCCTCTTGGGTCACTCCAGTTTATTTTTGCGGGGATCCGTCCCTCCCTGGCAACCGCCCGCTATCATGTAGGAAGTTTTATCATCGGATTCCTTGGGTCGATTGGGATGCTGGCAGGTCGGTTTCCATGCGGCTGGCTTTGCCCTTTCGGGTTTCTCCAGGAGCTTCTTTACAAGATCAAGTCCCCTAAGATCAGGCTTCCAAAATTCCTGAATTACGGGAAGTATCTGTTTTTGGGGCTCTTTGTTGTTATCCTTCCCCTCACGCTCCTGGATCCCTATGGCTACGGCACAACTTGGTTCTGTAAGTATGTCTGCCCAGCGGGAACGCTTGAGGCTGGGATCCCCATGCTCATTCTTGATCCCAGACTGCGGAGGCTGGCAGGGGTCCTTTTTTACCATAAGCTTGCTATTCTCATAGTTCTGACAGTGCTAATGATCCTTGCAAGGCGCCCATTTTGCCGCACCGTATGTCCGCTTGGTGCGATCTATTCGCTCTTTAATAAGGTCAGCATTATCCGGATGAGGTTTGTCGAGGAAAACTGCGTGCGATGTGATCAGTGCTATCGGGACTGTCCCATGGAACTGAAGTTCTATGAGGGGGCTAACCAGCTCAACTGCATTCGGTGTTTCAAGTGTTTTACAGATTCGTGCCGTTTCGGTGCTATCCAGGTTGAAATCGTGGGACTTAAGGTGTCATCCCTTAAAGGGAGGATACATGAAAATCTTGTCAAGTAGATCCTGTAGATCTCTCACGCTCTTTTCTCTCATTGCGGTGCTGGTATTTATCGGGTGCCAGAAAGAGGGAAAGACGTCTCAAAATAAGAAGATCACTGTCTTGACCCCTGTGACGTTCGAAAAAACCATCCAAGCCCACCATGGCCATATCCTTATCGTCAATTTTTTTGCCACATGGTGTGAACCGTGTCGAAAAGAGCTTCCCGATATCATCTCCCTGTCAAAGGAGTATGCTTCCAAGGGCGTCGATGTCATCGGGATCAGCCTGGACAAGAACGGGACAAGGGTTCTACGCTCTTTTCTCGAGAGGTTGAAATTCCCTTACCCCATTTACCTTGGCAACCAGGCCCTCATGGATACCTTGAAGATTCAGGCCATCCCCATGACCTATTTCTATGATAGAAAGGGAACGCGTGTCAAAACCCTTCTGGGGATTGTCGGCCGCAAACGTCTTTCGAGTTTGATCAAAGCCCTGCTAAAGGTTCCCTCTTCCTGATAAGAATCTGGTCTAAAAATAGTCTCTTATCAGGAGCTCGGCGATTTGTACGGCATTGGTAGCGGCGCCTTTTCGGATGTTATCTGCCACTATCCACAGATTGATTCCCCTTTCGATGGATTCATCTTCTCGGATTCGCCCTACGAAGGTTTCGTCCTTTCCAGCGGCATTGATTGCAAGGGGATAGAGGTTTTTCTCGGGATCATCCACCACAACGACACCGGGGGCTTCGGCAAGTAGTTCTTTGACCTCTTGAGCAGAGAGTTTTTTCTTTGTTTCCACATTTACCGATTCGGAGTGGCCGTAGAACACAGGGACTCGAACAGTGGTCGCAGTAACCCGTATAGAGGGATCCTCAAGGATTTTTCTTGTCTCATTTACCATCTTCATCTCTTCCCTCGTGTACCCATTTTCAAGGAAGACATCGATATGAGGCAAGCAGTTGAAAGCGATCTGGTGGGGATAGACTTCCGTCTTAACCGGCTTGAAATTAAAAATTGATATGGACTGATCCTGCAACTCCTGGATGGCCCGTTTCCCCGTTCCCGAAACTGCCTGATACGTCGACACGACGATCCTTTCAATACCTGCAGCATCGTAGATAGGTTTTAACGCGACACCCATCTGGATAGTGGGACAGTTGGGGTTTGCAATAATGCCCCGGTTCCGGAATCCAGCGATCTGGTGGGGATTGACCTCCGGGACCACTAGGGGAACTTCGGGTTCCATCCGAAAGGCACTGGAGTTATCTACCACCACTGCCCCCCTATCGGCAGCGATGGGCGCGAATTCTTTACTTACAGATCCGCCTGCCGAAAAAAGCGCGACGTCGATTCCTTCGAAAGACTCTGGGGTTAACAAGTCGACCTTGTGGACCTTTCCATGGAACAGCATGGTGCTCCCAGCGCTTCTCTCAGAGGCAAGAAGTTTCAAGTTGTTAACCGGGAAGTTCCGTTCCTGAAGCACCTCTACCATCATATTCCCTACGGCGCCTGTGGCGCCAACAACAGCAACGTTATACCCCCCCTCCATGTAATTTCCTCCCATTTATCATACTTCGTAACGCTTATATTTTGATTAAACCAAGTTTAACATGTTACTTTTGCCCCTGTAAAGAAGCCTTGAGGTGAGGGATTAGTCCCCCTGCATCCAACAGGGTTTGCATGAAGGGGGGGATGGGAGCCGTTTTGAATCTCCGGGAGGTTCTTTTGAGTAGGATCTCACCCGTATCACCATCCACCTGTAGGATATCCCCCTCGATGACCTCTCGGTACAATCCCTCGCAAATGAAGATAGGAAGGCCCATGTTGAAGGCATTTCGGAAGAAGATGCGCGCAAAGCTGTTTGCGATGATACACGCGACCCCTGCTCCCTTGAGGGCGATGGGAGCGTGTTCCCGGGATGACCCGCTTCCGAAATTTTTGCCTGCGACGATGATATCTCCCCTTTTGACCTTTTTCGGGAATTCAGGTTTCGCATCTTCCATGCAATGTTTTGCCAGTGCTTCTGGATCAAAGGTGGTGAGATAACGTGCTGGAATAATCTGATCTGTGTCCACGTTATCCCCAAACACCCAGGCCCTTCCTGTCAACCTCATACCGTTTCCTCCCTTTTGATAGCGGATGGGTGCACAATCTTACCAGCTACAGCGCTGGCCGCTGCAACCGCAGGGGACGAGAGGTAAACCTCACTCTCCGGATGTCCCATGCGACCGGGAAAATTGCGGTTCGTTGTGGATAGTGCACGTTCCCCTTCTGCGAGTATTCCCATATGTCCCCCGAGACAGGGACCACAGGTTGGTGTACTTACCGCCGCACCTGCTTCAATGAAGATTTCGATCAAACCTTCTTTCAGCGCCTGGAGATAGGTTTCCTGAGTGGCGGGGAAAATGATCAGGCGGACCTCTGGATGAACCTTCTTTCCCTGTAAGATTTCTGCGGCTATTCGAAGGTCAGAGATTCGTCCGTTGGTGCAGGAGCCGATGATCACCTGATCGATGGGGATGTTTTCTGCTGCCTCAACCGGATGAACATTTTCGGGGAGTGAGGGGAAGGCAACCTGTGGGTCGATCTTCTCCACATGGTATTCCCGCGTTTCTATATACCCGGCACCTTCATCCGCCTGATAAAGTTTGGGAGGATGCAAGGCCCTTCCTTTTAGATAAGACAGGGTTATGTTGTCTGCTTCAAAGATACCATTCTTTGCCCCCGCCGGGATTGCCATGTTTGCCATGGTTGGACGTGCGTCCATTGGCAGGGTTTTGGTAGTGTCGCCGCCGAACTCCATGGACCGGTAAAGAGCGCCGTCCACACCAATATCTCCAATGGTGTACAGGATAAGATCCTTCCCTGTGACCCAGGGTTGGCGTTTGCCGTGGTAAATAAATCGCATCGCTTCCGGAACCCGGAACCAGCATTGTCCGGTTGCCATGACTGCAGCGAGATCTGTGCTTCCCACGCCCGTTGCGAAGGCCCCGAGAGCTCCATAGGTACAGGTGTGGCTGTCTGCCCCAATAATGACATCCCCTGCCGTGACTAAGCCCTTTTCAGGTAAAAGGGCGTGTTCGATCCCCATTTGACCCACTTCGTAATAGTGGGTGATTTTTTGGGCGTGGGCAAAGTCGCGCATTGTCTTGGCCTGGGTTGCTGCTGCGATGTCTTTGTTGGGTACGAAATGATCTGGAACAAGTGCAATCCTTTCCGAGTTAAAGACACGATCAAGGCCAAATTCCTTGAAGGTCTGGATGGCAAGTGGAGCCGTAACATCGTTCCCCAGAGCCAGATCAACCCGACACTGAATGATCTGGCCTGGGATGACTTCACCTTCTATGCAATGGTCTTCCAATATCTTCTGAGTCAAGGTTTTTTTCATTAGATAACCCCTTTTTTGGTGTCTTGGGTTACGATGTTCTTTCCCCTCTTAGCCTTTTGTAATTCCAGCTTGTTCAAGGCATTGATATAGGCCTTAGCACTGGCCACGATGATATCCGTATGGGCTCCCTGCCCGAGGACCGAGATACCGTCTTCCTCTACATGCACTGTTACCTCCCCTTGGGCGTCGGTTCCACCGGTAATGGCATTGATGGCGAATCGGAGAAGTCTGCTTCTGGAGTGTGTCATCTTCTTGATAGTTTTAAGAGCAGCGTCAACCGGTCCGTCGCCAAAGTCCACATCCCTTACAGATTCTCCATCGATCTCCATGGTAACTACGGCCGTGGGGATGGCAGAAGTGCCGCTTACGATATTCAGGTAGTTCAGCCGATACCGGTACGGAATCCTCAAGACCTCGTGCATCACGATGGCTACGATGTCTTCGTCATAAACGGTTTTCTTTTTATCTGCCAAGGCCTTGAAGAGTTCGAATGCCTTTTGAATCTGCTCCGTGTTCAGGTCAAACCCGAGGGATTTGAGTCTATCACGGAAGGCGTGTCGTCCGGAGTGCTTTCCCATCACGAGGGAGCTTTTGGGGATGCCTACCGATTCGGGTGTCATGATTTCGTAAGTCAATTTTTCTTTGAGGACCCCGTCTTGATGGATTCCGGCCTCGTGAGCGAAGGCATTGGCGCCTACAATGGCCTTGTTGGGTTGAACCTTCATGCCGGTGATTTGCGAGACGAGGCGACTCGTAGGATAGATGAGCGTCGTATCAATTCCCGTTTCGTATGGAAAAAGGTCAGATCGGGTCCGGAGAGCCATAACAACCTCCTCCATCGCCGTGTTGCCGGCGCGCTCCCCGATTCCATTGATGGTACACTCTACCTGTCGCGCGCCATGCTGGATCGCCATAATGGAGTTAGCTGTGGCTAGCCCGAGGTCGTTGTGGCAGTGTACGCTCAGGATTGTTTTTTCGATTCCCTCTACTTCCTTTCGGATAGAGTCCAGGATATGGACGTACTCAGTCGGTACCGTATATCCTACAGTGTCAGGGATGTTGATAGTTGTGGCCCCTGCCTTTAGGGCCGTCCGGACCACTTCTATAAGAAAGGATAGCTCCGTTCGCGTGGCATCTTCCGCGGAAAACTCCACGTCATCCGTCATCTTTTTTGCATAAGTCACTGCATTGGCGATATCTCTAAGCACCTCTTCACGGCTCTTTTTCAGTTTGTGTGTCAGATGAATGTCAGAGGTTGCAATGAAGGTATGGATACGGGGGTATTTGGCCGCCCTGACTGCATCCCATGCCCGGTCGATGTCCTCCCGGTTTGTCCTGGCCAAACCCGCCACCGTGCACCTCTCCAGGGCCTTGGCTATCGTTCGAACTGACTCGAAATCCCCTTCCGAAGAGATCGGAAACCCCGCTTCGATGATATCCACCCCCATCTGTTCCAATTGCTTTGCGACCCTCAGCTTTTCCTGGATGTTCATGGTTGCGCCCGGAGACTGTTCTCCGTCTCGCAGGGTCGTGTCAAAGATGTAAATATGTTCAGACATCTGGATCGGCCTCCCTGTGTTTTATTTTCTATTATACACGATCCGATGAAGAAAATCATAGAATCTTTCTTCCTCAAGGATCTGAGTTTTTATTGAAACCACATAAACCCGCTCGAAAAGGGGGTGTCCCTCCCATTTAACCCAATCCTTTTCTGTTGTAATGACGGGATGATGAGCAATCTGGAAGGCGATACGTTCCAGATCTTTGCTGGAATAGGGATGGTGATCCGGGAAGGGGGTGAAACCAACGATCCTGACCCCAAGCTTCCCGATAGTTTCAATGAACGATTCGGGGTTTGCAGTGCCACAGACACCCCAAACCTCCTGGTTTTTGAGTTCTTCAGCCGGGATTGTTTTTCCAGAACTGCCTTCCCATACCTCGGACACCTTCAGGTGAGCTTTGAAGATTGGCATTTCTGATGGGCACAAATCCAGAATATTTTTTGGTAGGGTTCCGGTATAGTGGGTAACCATGAGACAGGTGGCCCGTTTCAGGTTCCTGGCGAACTCCCTGAGGGGACCGGAGGGCAGGACACGACCGTTTCCCAGGCCCTTTTTCCCATCCACAAGCAGGATGTCTACGTCGCGATACAGGCGCCGGTGCTGGAAGGCATCATCTAAGATTATGAGATCTAATGGAAAGTGCGTGAGCGCCCTAAGACCCACGGAAACCCTGTCAGAACCAACGAAGATGGCAGCTCCTTTTAGGTGCCTCGCTATGACTTGGGGTTCGTCTCCTGATTCTTTTATCCCCATCAGGACCTGTTCCCCATTAGATACGATCCAGCCCTTATGCCTTGTTCTCCTGTAACCACGTAAGATGATGCCGATATGGGTTGTTGGGTGCCGTTTTTTCCATCCTCTCGCGATTTCGATTGTCATGGGCGTTTTTCCAGTTCCTCCGACGGTCAGATTTCCAATAGAGATAGCTGGAACGGGTAGCCGGTGGCATTTGAAGACATTCAGGTCGTATAGATAGTTTCGCATCTCCATGGCCATGCCGTAAAGCCAACCAATGGGGGTCAGGAGGGATGAAAGACGGTTTGACATTTCCCATGGGGGAGTAGTGGTTTTTATCTTCAATTTTGACATTGTTGTTTCTCTTTATAGTATAGAGAATGGGGTAAGGCAACCGGAATACGCTGAAAATTACCTATCTCGTGTGGACAGTAAGGGTAGTTTTTCTTCTCAAGCTGGGTAGTATTAGGTAAAGGGTAATATCATCCCATGCGATCCGCATGGTTTTTAGATCTGGACGTTTTGAAAAGTGATTATGTATTATACCACTTTGGTGGCTGTGAATCACGCCTCTAATGTCTGAGGAAGCCGTCAAAAATTGCTAAAGGAAGTTAGCCAGTTGCCAGAATCTCTTGGATCTTTTTTGACAGTTTTTCCATTGAGAAGGGTTTCTGGATAAACCCATTACATCCCATTTCCATAATCTTCGAGGCCTCTCCGTCGATACTGTATCCGCTTGCGAGCAGTACTTTGACTTGTGGATCTACCCCCCGTAGAGCCTGAAAGATGTCCCGTCCCCCCATCCCCGGCATGATCATATCCAGGATGACAAGATCAAATTTTCCGTTTTCTTTCTGAAAAATCTCGATCGCCTCCCGTCCCCTGTTGCATGTTTTCACATCGTAACCGAGGGCGACGAGAAGCTGTTGCCCGACATCAAGAATCCTTTCCTCATCGTCTATGAGGAGAATCCGTCCCTTTCCCTTGGCAAGTTTTTCTGGGATCTCACTTTTGGGTCGAACCTTTTTATTGCTGGCGGGGAGGTAGAACATGAATGTGCTCCCCTCCCCGGGTGCACTTTCAACCTCTATGGTCCCTCCGTGATTTTTGATAATGCCGTATACGGAAGCCAAACCCAAACCGGTCCCTCGCCCTTTCTCTTTTGTGGTGAAAAAGGGTTCAAAGATCCGTTTTTGGGTTTCCTTGTCCATCCCTATTCCCGTGTCGGTAATTCTAACCTTTACGTATCTTCCCGGACGCATGGTGCGAAGGTACCGGTCAGGTTTCCTGAAGGTTTTATTCTTTGTTTGGATAAAGAGTTGCCCCCCGTTAGGCATGGCCTGCCAGGCATTAACAAAAAGGTTCAACAAAACTTGCTCGATTTGGCCCCGGTCAACCTCCACGGTCCACAGGTTATCCAAAAGTTTCAGATGAATTACTATCTCTTTTTTGGCTCTTCCGAAAAGCCTTACCTCCTTTTCAATCAAGGCATTGAGGTCGGTGGGTTCCACCTCGTATCGCCCGCCTCGCGCGAATCCTAGCAACTGCGAAGTCAGTTCTGACCCACTGCGAATAGATTCTTCTATATTTTGCAACCTTTCGTAATCAGGTGAATCTTCGGACATATTGAGTTTTAGCAGGGAGATAGAGCCCTGAATTCCCATCAGGATGTTATTGAAATCATGGGCTATTCCTCCTGCAAGTGTGCCGATCGCTTCCATCTTCTGAGCTTGAAGCATCTCTTCCCTTAGTTTTCTGATGCGCCTATCGGCCCGAATACGTTCCGTTACATCCCTTGCAATTCCGCTTATATATGGGGCCCCATCCTTGGGTTTGACCAGGATGCTTTTGTGTTCGAGGTAAACCTTTCTGCCGTTTTTCGTTATATAGACCGATATCCCTTGATGATGGCCTGTTTTTTTAACTGCTTCAAGGTACTCGCTATCATAAAGGGGCTTTAATTCTTCTTTCATGTATTCAGACCCTTTTAAGCCGATCATTTCTTCCGGTGTGTAACCTAAGAGGTTAACCAGGGCCCGATTGACCGATAGGAAACGGCCTTCAAGATCTTGCTTGTATATCAGGTCAGATACAGAGTTAAACAGATCTCGGAACCGTTTTTCTGACTGGTGGATGATGGATTCCGCCTTGATACGTTCCGTGATATCCCGCAACACCACGAGTATTCCAGCAGGTTTTCCCGTATGATCGCTGTAACGGGAGGCGCTGATACTGAGGCTGAGGATTCGGCCGTCTTTTGTTAAGCGACGGGTTTCAAATCCATGAACCGGTGCACCGGTTTCGAGGAGTTTTTCGATGGCACCCACAGTAGTCTCTTTTTCTGATTCCGGGACGAAAGGGATTTTTTTGCCTTTAATCTCTTCGAATGTCCAGCCAAAGATTTTTGTAAAAAAGGGGTTGACAAATTCTGCTTCCCCTCGAAGGTTGTAAACGATGATGGCATCCGGAGAAGAATTCAAAAGGGATCGGTAAAGTTCTTCCTGTTGCTTGGATGCCTTGTAGAGTTCCCTGTAACGACTTTCTTCTTCCCGCAACCTTGCCTCGGCCTTTCTTTTCTCAGTTACATCCGAAAAAACAGACATGATAGCGGGTTGCTCCTGGTAAGTGATAGGCACCGAAAAGACCTCTGCCTCGATGATATCCCCTTTAAACGTGATAAATTTTCCGATGGCCGGTTGCAGGGATTCTCCTTTGAGGAGTCTGTCGACCCGCTCCTGGACAAAAGGCAATACATCCGGATGAACAAGATCCTTTAATCCTTTCCTATTGAAGTCTTCCTTAGAACTTGCCTTGAACAGTTTCAGGGTGGCGGCGTTTACGAGGAAAAGGGTCTGCTTATTGTACACGGCTGTGGGGAGGGGAGAGGCCTCAATTAGCTGCCGGTACCTTTTTTCACTTTTTTTGAGCAGCTCTTCCATCCTTTTACGCTCGGACACATCTTCGGCCATGACCAGTACAGTGGGATTTTCCGGATCGGGCTCGAAAAGCGAATACCAGAGGTGGCAGTCAAACACCTCCCCATTTTTCCGAACCCACCTCGTTTCTACTTGGGCCGTCTTGTTCTCGGTACTGAGGAATTTGAGGCGTCTTCCTGCCCTTCGGTATTCTTCATCATCTGGGTAAATTATCCGGGCCTCTTTTCCTATCAACACGCCGAGGGGATATCCGAGCATCCTTGCCATGGCTTGGTTGTGCCATAGCATGATCTTGTTTCTAACCAGACCGATGCCGAGCGGGGAGCTTTGAAAAACCCGTTCCAGACGTTTTTCACTTTTTTTGAGCTCTTCTCCTATCCGTACCCTTTCTGTGACGTTCTCGTAAAGGCCATAGGCACCGGCTACTTCCCCATCCACAATGGCTGGAACGGCATAGAATTCTATATCGATAGGTGTTCCGTCTTTACGAATCCGTTTTCCCTTTCCTTGGATGGGGTGTCCCGATAAGGTTTTGGCTGAGTAGTCCTTGGCTTCCTGTAAGGATTCGTCATTGCCGGCTATGAGCTCATCCAGGTTTTTACCTATAATTTCCGATTGCTTGTATTGGAAGAGACTTTCAAATACAGGGTTGCAGGAGATAACCCTGAGATTTTTATCAACCGTGACAATTCCGAGTGATGAGTGCTGTATCAAGGATCTTAAGAGTTTTTCTTCTCTTTCCAGGCCGACAAGGGTTTTTTTTATCCTGGTAAGCTCTTTCTTCAGGTTCTGAATTGTTTGATTGTCACTTTTGGGATCTGTTTTTTCAGGCATAGGGTTTACCTTTGAAAGGGTTTGTGAAAAACTTTTGCCTGTACTGCTTATAACCTATCAAAGATTATCCGAAATCGCAAAGGCTCCCTTTTATCCTCCATGAGGAAGCCCTTTGTCACTTATGAAAGCATGGACTTTTCATGGCTTGACAGGGGGGGGAGGGGATTGATATCTTTTGTTTCACTGAGTTTGGGAAGGGGTACCTATGAAAGAGGGGATTTTGCTTTATCTTACACAGAAGAAGACATGCACAGATGAGCAGTTGGGGAGGTTTATCGACCTAAATGGCCTTGCTGGGGTTCCCCTGGTTGTGACAGGGGGAGCAGAAGGCACCATAAGTTTTTACGATGCCTACAAGATGCTGGGAGAAAAGGGTGTAGATATTGTTGAATGTTTCTCAGCCAGGATTAACGATGAAGGTGAGCTTGAACTGTTGGCTTCCAACATCACTCTTCCGGTTGGGATTGACCTCCTGAAATTTTGTAGGCCCGAAGAATTGGGGCTTTCTGATGAGGTTACGCAGAATAATACCTGATCATCCTTTTTATGGTTGACATTGCCATGCATTTGATGTATGTGGAGCTTCCGATAGAAAGGAAGGATGGGACGTGATGAAGAAAACGACAATATTGAAGCCTGCTGATGTCAAAAGAAGGTGGGTTCTCGTCGACGCAGAAGGGAAAATCCTCGGAAAGATGGCTAGTGAAATAGCGGCAATCCTTCGGGGGAAGACAAAGCCAACCTATTCTCCCCATATGGACGTGGGCGATTTCGTGGTAGTGATAAACGCGGAGAAGGTTGAAATGACGGGACGCAAATGGACGCAAAAGATGTACTATTATCACACAGGCTACCCCGGAGGCATTAAGGGGATCCCGGCTGAAAAGCTGCGCCAGAAACATTCGGAGGACATTATTCGCAGAGCGGTGTGGGGAATGCTTCCCAAGAACAGGTTGGGGAGAAAATTGATTAAAAAGTTAAAGGTTTATGCGGGGCCGGAACACCCTCATGCGGCACAACAGCCTGAGCCCCTACGATCGGAGATAGGAGCGTAAAATATGGTGAAACGTTACTACGCAACAGGAAGGCGTAAGGCCTCAGTGGCACGTGTATGGATGCAGGAAGGGACCGGTATGATCATCATCAATAAGCGTCCAGCGGATGAGTATTTTGGTACAGAGTCAGGACGCTCGGTGATTCAGCAGCCGTTTGAGATTACCGGAACTGTAGGCAAATTTGATGTCATGGTGAATGTTCAGGGTGGTGGAATTACAGGACAGGCCGGGGCAATTCGACATGGCATTACCCGAGCCTTGATGGTTTATGATAGGACCTTGCGCCAGCCCTTGAAAAAGGCGGGTTTTGTTCGGCGGGACCCCAGGGTGAAGGAACGAAAGAAATACGGTCAGCGAGGTGCACGGGCCAGGTTCCAGTTTTCAAAACGTTAAAGGGATGCCAGGGGGGGCCATCTGGCCCCCTTTTTTATCCGTTTGTCGCTCTAAGAGTTTTAGAAGGTTTTTCTCTATGTGAGGGAATCATGGTTAGAACAGGAGTCGTAGGAGGTTCCGGGTATACAGGCGGGCAACTTATTACCCTCCTTTTAAGTCATCCGCACGTGTCGTTGATGTGGGTAACGTCACGTAAATTTGAGGGACAACCTGTCAATGAAACCTTTGGATTCCTGCGCCATCTTACGGATTTGATGTTTGTCCGTTTTGTTCCGGATCTTCTGAGTGACGTGGATATCGTTTTTACCGCAGTGCCTCACGGTCAGGCGATGGAAATTGTGTCAAGCGTCGTCAGGATGGACAGGCGCGTCGTCGATCTGAGCGCTGATTTCAGGTTTAGGGATGTTCGGCTGTATGAACGGGTTTACCAGAAACACTTGGCTCCCGCCCTAGCCCGGGAGGCTGTATATGGCTTACCCGAACTTTTCTATGACGCGATACGATCTGCCCGTGTGGTGGGAAACCCTGGGTGTTATCCGACTTCGGCAATACTGGCGGCGGCCCCTATGGTGATACACAACCTTCATGATCCTGAGGTCCCAGTGATTATCGATTCAAAATCAGGGGTCAGTGGAGCTGGTAGGGGGCTGTCCCTGACCACCCATTTTTGCGAGGTGGATGAGGGACTTATGCCCTACAAGGTTTTATCTCACCGTCACCAACCTGAGATTGCCTCAGTTCTCCGATCAACCGCGGAAGCATTAGGTTCTGTATATTTTACCCCACATCTCATTCCCATGAGTCGGGGGATTCTTAGCACCGTCTATCTCCCTCTGAAGAAAAGGATGAATAGAGATGAGGTCCAAGACATTTATGGTGCATTTTATGAAGGGAAGCCCTTTATCAGGGTCCTTCCGGATGGGGTGTACCCCTCGACCCATCATGTCCGTGGAAGCAATTACTGTGACATTGGGTTAGCCCTTTCCCCCGATGGCCGCCTCCTTGTGGCTATGGCAGCTATCGATAACCTCGTTAAGGGTGCCTCTGGGCAGGCGGTTCAGAATATGAATATCATGATGGGGCTGGATCAGACCCTTGGATTGGGTGTACATCCTCTCTTTCCGTAGCATGGGACAAGATCCCTTGTGATTTTGTTCCCTGACGGTATAATACATTTGTGAGCGGGAAACAGAAAGGGGTCAGACAGACCCCCATGGTGCGGCAGTATCTTCAGATCAAGTCCCAGGTTCCGGACACGATCCTCTTTTTCAGGATGGGTGATTTTTATGAGATGTTTTTCGAAGATGCCCTGGTCGCTTCTAAGGTCCTTGATATTGCATTAACTTCGAGGGATAAGAACAAGGAAGGGGGTGTCCCCTTGTGTGGGATCCCGTACCATGCCTGCGATCAATACCTTGCGAAGCTTATCCGTGAGAATTACCGGGTTGCCATTTGCGAGCAGGTGGAGGATCCCAAAACAACCAGGGCTATCGTCAAGCGGGAGATCGTTCGGATTGTAACCCCTGGGTTGCCCGTCGGTCTGGAATCTATCCTTGAAGCCGATAATATCTTCATTGCTTCCCTCTATCCGATCAATGGAATTATGGGTTTGGCCTTTCTCGATATCCTGACAGGAGACCTGAAACTTTTTTCTGACAGGAGCGAGGAGCTTGTATTGGATCATCTACAGGTTCACCAACCGAGGGAGATTCTTGTTTCCCGCCAACTTCTCATGAATGGGTGGCCCTGGGCGGGAAAACTGAAGAAGATGGCACTGGTAACCCCCTTCGATTTGACCGATATTCAGGACTTTGAGCGTTTGGATGACCTCTTCAAAGCGGTGACACGACCGGGTGGGGAGACACCAAAAGCCCTGTCTGAAGTGGAGTGTGGGACCCTCAGGTTTCTCCTCGCCTACCTTGTTTGGACGAAAAATGATCACATTGAGCATGTTAAGAGTCTTCAAGTGACCCTTCGCCGTCCCTATCTAAGGATTGATGATTTTACCCGTCGCAACTTGGAGATCTTTGAACCTTTGAATGGTAAATCGAAACGAGCTACTCTCCTGTCCGTTTTTGATGAGACCTGTACCCCCATGGGAAAGCGGCTCATGCGGGAGTGGTTACGATACCCACTCCAGGAAGTGGAGGAGATCAACCGCCGTCTTGATGCTGTCGAGGTGTTGCGGAGCCGGGGGGGGCAGCGCGGACGCCTCCGAGGTATCCTCGGAAAGATGTCGGATCTGGAACGGTTGGTTGGCCGAGTAACGTCCGAGCGTGCCAACGCGCGTGACCTCGTCCAGCTTAAGGATTCCCTGGCGTTTCTTCCCACCCTACATGAGGCACTCAAGGTGTTTGATGTGCCCCTTATCAGGGAAATCCGTGACAGGCTTGATCCCATGGATGAGTTGGTTGACCGTCTTTCGACTACACTTGTGGATGCGCCACCTATCAGTATTCTGGAAGGAGGGATGATTCGAAAGGGTGTGTCAGACGAGTTGGATGAGCTCTGGAAGATTCGAGCCTCAGGGAAAAACTGGATGATTAAGCTCGAGGCTCAGGAGCAGAAGAGAACGGGGATCAGCTCCTTGAAGATTCGTTATAACCGGGTATTCGGGTATTACATCGAGGTAACAAAATCAAATCTCCACCTTGTGCCGGAGGATTACCAACGGAGGCAGACCTTGGTTAATGCGGAAAGGTTTATTACCCCCCAGTTGAAGGAGATGGAGGAAAAGGTCCTTTCCGCGGAGGAACGGATTCAAAAGCTGGAATATTCCCTATTTGTGTCGCTCCGGGAGGAGGTCAAGGGACACACAGAGAAGATTCAGGAGATTGCTGCATCCCTCGCGGTTCTGGATGTCCTCCTCTCCCTTGGAGAGATTGCTCAGCGATACCGGTACTCCCGGCCGATTGTAATGAAAGACAGTCGTTTATGGATTAAACAGGGTCGGCATCCCGTGGTGGAACAGATTAACCTTCAGGAATCCTTCGTCCCTAACGATACCGAGCTGGACAGTGAACAGAACCAGATCATGCTAATTACGGGACCCAATATGGCAGGAAAGTCGACCTACATCCGGCAGGTAGCACTGATTGCCCTGATGGCCCATGTGGGCTCTTTCGTACCGGCGGAGGAGGTGCACATGGGGATCATCGATCAAATATTTACCAGGGTAGGGGCCTCAGACAACCTTGCCATGGGCCTCTCTACCTTCATGGTGGAAATGCAGGAGACTGCCACGATCCTGGCTAATTCAACTGTGAAGAGCCTGATTGTGCTGGACGAGATCGGGCGGGGAACGAGCACATTTGATGGTTTGAGTATCGCCTGGGCCATCGTGGAATATCTCCATGACCGGTACAAGGAGGGGGGGACAAAAACCCTTTTTGCCACCCATTACCATGAGCTGACCGATCTCGCCCGGTTGAAACCTCGGGTCCACAACTGGAACGTGGCTGTAAAGGAGTGGAACGATGAGATTATTTTTTTGCGGAGATTGGCCAGAGGAGGCATGAACCGAAGCTACGGGATCCAGGTGGCACGGCTCGCCGGACTGCCTCAGAGTGTGATTAAGCGGGCGAAAGAGATCCTGTTCAACCTGGAAAAGGGTGAGTTGACGGTTTCCGGTGTTCCCACGATTTCAGTTTCTTCACACGAGGAGCGGCCCAGACCTGCCTTTGTGCAACGGGAACTTTTTGCTGCTCGGCACTCCCCTGTGGAGGAAGCGATCAGGAAGATATCTATCGATCAAATAACCCCTCTTGAAGCGTTGAATCTCCTGCATCGGTTCCAGGAGTTGTTGAAGAAAAAAGAGGCTTAGGAAAGGGGGATGATCTGGACAGCACCCTTCCTATTTTTGGGTATTTCCTTCCTATTTTCCATGCTTGGAATGGGAGGTGCCCAGCTTTATATCCCTATCCTTTTCTGGATGGGTCTGGATTTCAAAACAGAGGCTATTCCCCTTGGTATCTTTCTAAGTCTGGTCAGCAGTCTTTCGGCCACCCTAATCTATCGCCGCAAGGGAATGATAGATTGGCACATTGCAATCCCTTTTGGGATTGCAATGGTTGTGGGAGCTCCCCTGGGTACATGGGTCAACGTACTGATCTCGACCCGGGCCGTCATTATCGCTTTTTCTCTCCTGACACTCCTTGGTGCCCTGGTGATGCTTTCTGGATGGAGCCCGCAACAGAAGGTCGTAACTCCGCTTGGGAAGCTGTTACTTGGAATCTTCGGTGGGGTAGGGTTGGGGTTCGATGCCGGACTTATTGGAAGGGGTGGTGGGGCTATGGTGGTCCCGCTTCTGGTGCTGTTTGGCATTGGATCCAAAACCGCTGCGGCAACATCCATGTTTGTCGTGATATGCTCCACGTCTGCCAGTCTTGTGTCTCATATCATCGCAGGAGCCCATCCTGTCTGGGCTCTCTGGGTGACCTGTTCCCTCGCAGTCCTCATCGGTGGGAATCTGGGAGCGAGGACTATGAGCGGGAAGATGAGACCGAAGGATGTTCGCGTGGTCTTTGGAATCATCCTCATGATCGTGGCCTTTATCCTGTTAGTTAACGATGTTATACTTGCAAACTCCTTTTAAGGATAAAAGTGATGCATACTCATATACATGATCACGGCTTACATGGCGATCACCTGGAGAAGAATATTTTGATCAGTATTGCATTGAATGGTGTTATTGTCGTTATGGAAGTGTGGGGAGGGATTGCATCGGGATCCCTTTCTCTCCTTTCAGACGCGATGCACAACATGAGCGATGTGGCGGCCTTGAGTATTGCCCTTTTCGCCCGGAGGCTTGGGCATAAAGGACCCACGGATGCCTACACCTACGGGATGAAACGTGCAGAAATCATCGCAGCCATGATTAATACAGTAGTCCTTTTGTTAGTGATCTCTTTTATTATTCGGGGAGCAGTCGAGCGGTTTTTTCACCCCCGTGCCATCCATGGTGGGGTGATGCTCGTGGTGGCTCTCGTAGCTTTTTTCGCAAATCTGTTTTCTGTTTTTCTTTTGAAGGGCTATGCGCAGGATGATCTGAATACTCAGAGTGCTCTTTTACACCTGGCACAGGATACCGCGTCCTCCGCGGTCATTGTGGGGATTGCTCTAGTTTCCTCTTGGCGTTACGGACCGTACCTGGATGCTACTGCCTCGATCCTAGTGGCCTTAGCGGTCCTGTTTAGTGCATGGCAAATCCTGAAAGAAAGCTTTAGAATCCTTATGGAAGCCACACCAGCGGACATCGAGATCCGGAAGATCAAGGAGGATTTGGAGAGGAAGTTTCCTGGGATAGACGTACATCATATCCATGTCTGGGTAGTTGGGGCGGGCCAGAAGGCCCTTACTGCACATGTCATGATGGATGACTGCACCCTGTCAGAAGGAGAGAAAATTTTAAAGGGGATTGCACATGTCCTTGCGGAGAGATGGGGCCTCGAGCATGTCACACTTCAGCCAGAGGTAGCAGGGTGTGGTTCAACCCATACGCTTGGCGCAGGGTTTCAATAGTTATGGACGAGAGCATACCTCTAATGAATTGAAAAAATAGACAATCTCTGTTTCTGCGGTTTCAGGCGCATCAGACCCATGCACGATGTTTTGTTCGATGTTATCTCCATACTGGCGCCGAATGGTTCCCTCTTCGGCTTCTTCTGGGTTCGTGGCCCCCATCAATTTCCGATTGAGTTCAATCGCGTTTTCTCCCTTCAGGATCATAACAACGATGGGGCCGGAAGACATAAAGGTGGTTAGGCTGTCATAAAAAGGTTTCCCCTTGTGGACAGCGTAAAACCCTTCTGCCTCTTTCTTTGTGAGGTGCAGCATCTTCATGGCCACGGGGATCAGACCGTTTTCCTCAAAACGTTTGATAACCTCGCCGATAAGGTTCTTTCGAACGCCGTCGGGCTTGATAATGGATAATGTTTTCTCTTCCATGACAACCTCCCACGTCTTTGAGGTGGCTTTTATCCTTTACGTGTGGGGATGTCAAGAAGTAAGGGTTTGAGAAGGGTAAAGGTTGGGGTGGTGGCTTGAAAACTCTCCATAAGTATATTATACAGGGGCCGAATCGGGGAGGTTGAACAGTTGAGGCGACCGATATATCCCTTTTCCGCCATCGTAGACCAGGAAGGGATGAAAAAGGCGCTGATCTTAACGGTGATAGACCCAACGCTGGGAGGTGTTCTCATCCGAGGGCAACGTGGGACTGCGAAGAGCACTGCGGTCCGGGCATTGGCGCAGCTTTTGCCATCTATTGAGGTGGTCAAAGGGTGTCCCTTCCACTGCCACCCCTCGGATCCCAGCCTTATGTGTGAGGCCTGTCGCAAGAGGTTCCGGGAAATGGGGACAGCGCTTCCTTCCATAAGCCAGAAGATGCGTGTTGTGGAACTTCCAATTGGGGCAACGGAAGATCGGGTTATTGGAACGCTGGATATGGAGACTGCACTGCAGACAGGCCAGAGAAGATTTGAACCTGGAATCCTTGCGGAGGTTCATCGCGGATTTCTCTATGTGGATGAGATTAACCTACTGCCCGATCACCTCGTCGATATCCTTCTTGATGCAGCGGCCATGGGGGTGAATTATGTGGAGCGCGAGGGGATTTCTTTTTCTCATCCCAGTCGTTTCGTTCTGGTCGGTACCATGAATCCGGAAGAAGGGGAACTGCGTCCCCAGTTGATGGACCGCTTTGGGCTTTGTGTTGAGGTCAGGGGGATTGAAGACCCCGAGCAACGCCGTGAAGTTGTAATCCGCCGGTTGGCATATGACCGAGACCCGAAGGGGTTTCTTGAACATTGGCGTTCCCAGGATGAAAGGTTGGGGCTGGCGATTTCAAGGGCTCAACAATCGGTTTCGTCTGTGGAGCTCTCTTCCGAGGCTCTCAAGCTGATCTCTCAGATCTGTTCTCACCTAAAGATAGATGGACACCGTGGAGATATCACGATGGCCAAGGCCGCCGCAGCCCTGGTGGCCTACAATGGCCATACACGGGTTCGGGAGCAGGATGTCAGAGAAGCAGCGATCCTCGTGCTTCCTCATCGTATCCGCCGGTCACTGATGGATGATGAAGTTCCCTTTTCCTTGGAGATGGTAGATCAGGCCATTGAGAAGGCTAAGAGGGAGGGATCCCTGGCTGAGATTCCTTCACCTCCGAAAAAAAAAAGACCTCAATAAGTCTACGTGAGAGCAGGGATAGGGTTACCACGCGAGTTTTCCCCATTGGTGAAGCCATCTATAACCTGACATTACCGGAGGCCAAGACCAAAAGATCCCTACAGGCTCCGGTGGGGAGGTCTGTCAAGGCACCCATACCGTTTGAGGGTGCGTATGTACGAAGTGTCCTGCCCAGAGGGAAACCAAAGGATATTGCGTTAGATGCCACGCTGAGGACGGCGGTCCTGTTTCAGGAGAGGCGCGGAAAGGGAAGGGATCAACCCCTGATTGTGCGTCCCGGGGATATACGGGTGAAATGGCGACAGAGGAAGGTGGGTCGGTGTGTGCTTTTTGTTGTGGATGCCAGCGGTTCCATGGGGGTCCAAGCCCAGATGCGAGAGACCAAGGCTGCTATTTTATCTCTTCTTCACAGGGCATACCAGAATCGGGATCGGGTGGGTCTGGTTGTATTTCAAGGGATTCGGGCTCGCCTGGTACTTCCGCCGACCGGTAGTGTGGATCTGGCTCGGAGATATCTGAGGGTTATCCCGACGGGAGGGAAGACGCCATTGGCCTCCGGACTGGCTTTGGGATTGGCGACGATAAAAATGGAAAGGCTCAAGCACCCGGGAGAAAGGGCCTTGATGATTATCGTATCGGATGGCCGGGCCAATGTTGCTCTCAATGGGGAGGATCCACTGGATGATGCGGTTATGGTGGCCAAACGGATCTGGAGGAGTGGGGTGGATGTATTGTTCCTGGATACGGAGGTTGATCCCTGCGCCTTTGGATATGGATGGGATTTAGCTAGAATCATGAAAGCAACTTACCTTTCACTTGAACAATTGGACGCAAGGCGTCTCGTTTCGCTCATTACATGAAAATGCCCGCTTCCTTTTCCCGTTCACATGCGACCCGCGAGTGTTTGGTGCGCTTATGGGTGGCGCCGGATCTTAAGGATATAGAGGACCAGGTCCGGAAGATCAGCGAGTTGGGTATTCGCAGTGACGCTAATACGGTGGTTGTCAAGGAAAACAGGCTTCGTACTATATACAAGGCACATTTTCCCTTTTTTGAGGGTCCCGTTCTGGTTAAATCCTTTCATTTCCCAACCATGAGACGCACTCTGCGCGGGGTGTTTACCCCTTATGCCGATCGAGAATTGAAAAATGCTAAACAGGCTCAAAGGCGGGGTATTCCCGTTGTCGAACCGCTTTTCCTTATCCGGAAGAGGGAGGGATGGTTTCCAGCTGTTTCCCTCGTTGGATACCGATATCTGGAGGGGGTTTCTCTCTACCAGTGGTTTTCGGAGGGGAAGGGGCTGCCCGAAGAAGAAAAGGAGCAGCTACTGCGTGCCGCAGGTCTGTTTGCTGCCCTCTTGCACAAAAAGGGGGGACTACACAATGATTTTCATGCGGGAAACCTGTTAGTAAGAGATAATGGAACTCTAGTCCTAACCGATCTGTATCCCCTTTCTTTCAGCAGAAACCCTTCCCTAAAGAGCAGGATGGAAGGCTTATCACAACTTATCGCATCTTTGGCCCCTTTTGTGGGAAGGAAAGGGATCGACGTACTCCTTGACACGTATTGTAAGGTATCTAAAGTTCACCAGCCCTCAACCTTTAAAGAGAGGATCCTGGCACGCCATGTGGAGATTCGACGTCATCATGAAAAGAGCAGGTCCGCCCGCTGTATGAAGAACAGTTCCCAGTTTTACCAGTTTCGAGATGACTCATGGCGCATCGCGGCGAGGCGGTTTATTACAGTAGATAAGATACAGGAACTTCTTGGTGAATTTAACGCTCTCTACCAGAGCCACCCGGAAAGGGCCCTGAAGAATGCCCCTGAATCTGTGGTCTACATAGTAAAAAGACCTGGATCGGAGTGTGAGTGGTGTGTTAAATGGTATCGAAAGCGGGGTGGGCTAGATGATCTCAAGGAAGGGATTAGAGGAGGGCGTGCCTTACGGGCATGGAGGGCTGGGAATGGGCTGCTGTTCCGTGGGATGCCGGTGGTGATTCCATATGCCATGGTTCAAACTAAGCAGGGTGGATTTTTGATTGCCGAGGCCGCAGAGGGGAAGGAATTGGATCGCTTGCTCTCCCGGTGGTTAGAGTTAAAGGATGGGGAGATTCGGCACCGCATGTACCCTTTAGCTGAGGAGTTGGGACATCTCTTGGGACAGCTTCATGAAAAGGGGATCTTTCATGCGGATCTGAAGGCATGTAACATAGTGGTAAAAGAGGATAAGAAGAAATTTTCTATCAAGCTGTTGGACTATGATCGCGTGAAATTTTTTGATATCCTACCTCAAAGATTTATGATAAAAAACCTTGTTCAGCTTAATAATTCTATCCCAAAGGGGGTTTCCCGAAGCCTCCGGTTTCGGTTTCTTCTAGCCTATGTGGAGAAACATCCCATTATTAGGCTGAATGTGAAGGATCTTTTCCGGATGGTGTGGCATGGAAGCCAGGGGAATGCTATCGTGTATGTAACGGATCAAGGAGACAGGGAGGAAGATTGGGGATCCTAAAAACACTTGCGCTTGACGCCAGTGATCTATACAAATACCGGGTCCTGATCTGGACCTTGACAGTTAAGGAACTGAAGCTTCGATACCGGGGATCAGTCCTTGGGTTTTTTTGGTCGTTTTTGAATCCATTGCTTCTGATGGCGGTTTATGCCCTGGTTTTTTCCGTTTACATGCGGATACAGATGGAACATTATGCGGTTTTCATGTTTTGTGGGTTATTGCCCTGGATCTGGTTTTCCGCTTCGCTTCTGGAAGGTGTGAACAGCATCGTTGGAAAGGGAGATCTTATTACCAAAGCCTTTTTCCCCCCACAGATCCTTCCCCTGGTAACACTTTTTTCCAATCTTATCAATTTTCTCTTGAGCCTGCCCGTTCTTTTTATCTTTCTCTGGGCGTGCCATATTTACCCCGCATGGCCACTCGTGACTCTGCCGCTACTCCTGTTTGCCCAGTTTCTTTTCACCCTGGGGCTGGCTTTGGCCCTCTCTGCTCTCAACGTTCATTTTCGTGACCTGACGCACATTCTGGGGAATCTTTTGACCCTTTGGTTTTTTGTTTGTCCTATCATTTATCCCTTAAAACAGGTCCCGGAGCGTTTCCGGTTTCTCATCGATTTTAATCCCATGGGCCTTTTGACGCTTATGTATCAGGATGTTTTCTTCTACAATAAGCTGCCGAATTTAAGGATCCTTGGGTGGTTGATTATTCTTGGGGGAGGGATTGTTATTATTGGAAACGCTATTTTCAATGTCTACCGTGAATCGTTTGCGGAGGACCTATGAGTGAAATAGCTATCGAGGTTGATCATGTCTCAAAGCGCTTCAAAAGGTCTGTTCTTAGAAACAACTATGTCACCCTGAAGGATGTCCTGCTGCGCAGGCGACGGGTTTCAAAACGGGATCGTTTTATTGATGTCTTAGAGGATATTTCGTTTGCAGTTCCAAAGGGTAGGACGTTTGGGATCATCGGGAAGAATGGTTCAGGCAAGAGCACTTTACTGAAACTGATTGCGGGGATCTACCGTCCTGACTCTGGGCGTATCAGGGTACGTGGAAAACTCTCTTCCCTGATAGAGCTAGGGGCGGGATTTCACCCCGAGTTTACGGGGCGTGAGAATGTCTACATTAATGGGATCCTTTTGGGGTTAAGCAAGCAACAGGTCCAAGAACGATTTGATCGGATTGTCCAGTTTGCGGAGTTGGAGGATTTCATCGATATGCCTGTTAGGACCTATTCGTCTGGAATGTATATGCGCCTTGGGTTTTCCGTGGCTGTGCATGTAAACCCTGAGATCCTTATTATTGATGAAGTGTTGGCCGTGGGCGATGAATCTTTCGGACACAAGTGTAAGGAGATTATCCGGCAGTTTAAGGCGTCCGGGAAGACGATCGTAATGGTCACCCATGATATGTCTGCGGTGGAGCGCTGGTGTGATGAGGCGCTATGGCTTAACAAAGGTCAAATAGCTGACCGGGGAGAACCGCGCCGCATTATCGACTGTTACCGAGAGAATGTTAAGGAGGATGAGGAACAAAACTTTGAGGTGGCGCATCAAATTGGGACCACCATTATGAGTGATCGATGGGGGGACCGGCAGATTGAGATCACCGAAGTCAGGCTTCTCAATGAGGCAAACATGGAACAGTCGATTTATCACATAGGTGAACCAACCATTATAGAGATGACCTACCATATCCATCGTACTCCTACGCAACCCGTCGTATTCGGTGTGGGGATCTTTACTCCTGAGAACATCTGTTGTTATGGGACCAATACGGATATTGAAAAGATCCCCATTCAGTTGAACGAGGATAATGGAAAGGTCCGATTTGTCATAAAAGAAAATCTATTGATTGAAGGCACCTATTTTCTGGATGTGGCTGTGCATGCGGAGGATGGGTATCCCTTTGATTACATCCGGCATCAAACTGCCTTTGCCATTCGGAGTGGTATTAAGGATGTAGGGATCTGCCGACTGTCTCACGATTGGGAGGTTAACATATAATGAATTATGCTTCTACCATTATGAAGCAACTTAGAAACAGAGTATGAGAGGTTCTTGCTCTATACCGATTGGGAGGTAAGATGGCGACATATCTTGTAACCGGTGGTGCCGGATTTATTGGCTCTCACCTTGTAGATGCACTTCTGGACCGTGGGGATACCGTGTTATGCCTGGACAACCTTTCTACTGGAAAGATCGAAAATATCAACCATCTGGAGCTGAATGAGCGGTTTATGTTTCTAAAAGCGGATATCAGGGATATAGGGACGCTTCAACAATTGATGAAGGGGGTTGATTTCGTTTTTCACGAGGCAGCGCTGGGATCGGTTCAACGATCGGTTGAGGACCCCTTTACCACCCACGATATCAATGGTACTGGAACCTTGAATATTCTGATGGCGGCAAGGGAGATGGGGGTAAAACGCGTGATTTATGCCTCTTCTTCTTCCGTTTACGGGGATAGTGAAACCCTCCCTAAAATTGAAACCATGACCCCGTTGCCCAAATCACCTTACGCCGTTTCAAAGCTGATGGGTGAACATTATGCTTCTGTTTTTACGGAGCTTTTTGGGTTAGATGTTGTCTGTTTGCGCTATTTTAATGTTTTTGGCCCAAGGCAGGATCCCTTTTCTGACTATGCAGCCGTGATCCCCATTTTTGTCCGACAGTTGTTAAGGGGGGAGCCCCCCACGATCTTTGGAAATGGGGAACAGAGTCGAGACTTCACATATGTAGCAAATGTGGTGGAGGCCAACCTACGTGCCTGTGTGGCGAGAAAGGTTGGAGGGAAGGTGTTTAACATCGCGTGTGGAAGGCGGATCAACCTAAACTCCCTGCTTAACCTTTTAAAAGCCCTCATAGAGCCTTACAGAAGGGGAACGCTGGCTATAGAACCTGTTTATGGACCACCGCGGCCCGGTGACGTGAAACACAGCCTAGCAAGTATTGAGGCTGCTAAATCCTGGTTGGGATATACCCCTACCTTTTCTGTGGAGGAGGGTTTGAAGGCCTCGATCGAATGGTACGTGAATAACTTACATTAAGAAATGGGTGACCTAAAAGTACAGGAAGGTAATTGTGAAGATAGATGTCGAGACAGGGGGTTTCCCCTGGGAAAAGGCCCTTCAATCTGGGTTAAAATCTGGTCTTGCAACTACATTCAGGCTCTTAAAGGTGATGATTCCCTTCTATTTTCTCATCGAATGGTTAAAGCTGACGCCAGTTTTAGGATGGTTAGGGCATTTTCTTGCCCCTGTCATGAAGATATGGGGGTTACCGGGAGAGGCTGGATTTGTGCTGGTGACGGGGAATCTGGTGAACCTGTACGCGGCCATTGCCGTAATGATCCCGTTGCATCTATCAGTCCCGCAGATCACCCTGATGGGGCTCATGCTTGGGATCTCGCATAATATCGTTTTAGAAACCGCTGTACTGAAAGAAGCCCATGCACCGGCTTTGAGGTTGGCCTTTCTGCGCCTCGCGAGCTCGTGTCTCGTAGGGTGGGTTGTCAGTAAGGTTTTGATGGGGAATTAAATGGCGCACATGTTGACCTTTCATGGCCTTATTGTAACCCCTCTTTTGGGGGCATTGAAACTGTCTCTTCGGTTGCTGGTGATTGTTGTGCCTTTGCTTCTGGTTTTCGAACTCATCAGGGCCCTCCCTTTCTGGAAACGCTTCGGTGGATTGAATGAACGGCAGGGGTGGGCGGACCGTGTTGGCCTTTCCCCTCATACCTTGGTTCCCCTTTTTACCGGGATCTTTCTTGGGATTGTTTACGGTGCAGGGGTGATTATCAAGATTTCAAGGGAAAAGGCCTTGGGGAAACCGGACATGTGGTTGATGGGACTATTTCTTGCTACATGCCACGCAGTGGTCGAAGATACCCTGATCTTTGTTGTGGTGGGGGGGATGGGTTGGTGGATAATCATCCCGAGAATACTCTTGGCGAGCTTGCTTTCGCTAGGGTTTTTGTTAGGGATGAAGTGCAAAATGCGAAACAAATTTCATATTAAACGAAATAAATTTCATGATGGTGGTTCAGGAAGACAAATTCATTAGTGTTCTGGAAAGGTGTGGAAAAACTTTTACTTTAATCTGATATGCCTTGCAAGTTTTTGGGATTTATCTGTAAAAAATGGCATACAAATTGCTAAAAATAATAAAAGGGAATGAGTGTGTTTAAGAAGATCCAAAGTTGCCGCGGCATCAGCGCTATGGAACTGGCCGTTGTACTGGCCTTGATTGCTATCATGAGCACGATGGCTGTCCCCTATCTCGGTGGATGGCTGGATCACTACCGGACGGTCGGATCTTCTCGAGAGGTGGCATCAACATTGCAGGCAGCGCGGATTAAGGCAATCACAACGAATCGGGAATGGCGTGTTGTGATCCAACCCAGCACAGGAACCTTTTATATGGAGCAGCAAGGCGATAATGGACAATGGATTCATGAGGGGGGGAGTAAAACCCTGCCGCGTGGGGTTAAATTTACCGATGCAGGTGGGAATGGTACAAGTCCTCAACTAAGCATAGCTTTTAAGCCTTCAGGTAAGGCGCTGTTTACTGTAGGAGCGAGAAATTACATTGCATACTCTGTATACATTACGGGGAAATCTGGTGATCGCTACAAGATTACGGTCCTTTCACTCACTGGACGAGTCAAAATCTATGCATGGAATGGGAAAAAGTGGGCTTCTACGTGATCGTTATTTATGGATGGAAATGTGTAGAAAGTAATTAAGGATTGCGAAAATGCCTATAAAGTTGGAGGGGTACAAAGTGGTGCGATCGAATCGTTATGGTGGTAAGAGAACGGTCCCTAAGTATAGGCGAACTATTGGAGAATCAGGTTTTACCCTGATCGAAGTGATGATCGCGATTTTGATCTTGGCAGTGGGGATGTTGGCCATGGCGATGCTTCAGGTGACCGCTATCAGGGGGGGCTCATTTTCGGATGAGGTAACCCAGGCGTCAATCTTTGGACAAAACAAGATTGAGGAATTGAGAAATACGAACTATGCCTCAATAAATAACGGCAAAGACTCTGTGAACAGCAGCACGGGGATAACCTTTACGCGTACATGGACTGTAAAAGAAACCCCTCCGCCCGGGACCACAGGGGTTCCCTTATCAGAGATGAAATCCATCGTTCTGAAGGTGTCTTGGTTAGGGCCACATGGACAGAAGCACCAGGTCCAATTTGCGACTATTGTGTATCCTGAGAAGATGTGAGGTATCCGATATTGAGTAGGCAGGTGTTTTTTTGAAATCTCAGGTTTGAAAGGAACGTCTGTTAATAGACGTTTCATATTCAAAATCGATGAGTTTGGGGAAGAGGCTATATGTCTAAAATGATCTACAAAAAGGGGGAGGGATGTATTGAAACAACAAAGAAAAAGCTGATCCCTAGGGATGCGGGGTTCACACTGGTTGAGCTCCTTATCGCTCTGGTTTTGAGCGTGGTGATTATAGGGGCCGTTTATTACAGTTTTAATACCCAGCAGAAGAGTTTTTCCCTTATCAATCAGAAAGTCAGTATGCGGCAGCAGGGAAGAGCTGCGATAGATTTTATGATGCGTGACATCCGAATGGCGGGATCGAGGGTTCCAAAAAGCAAGGCTATGGTGATTACAGATTCAACGCAGGGTCCCGATCAGGTTTCAGTCCTTTTCGCGAGCTCTGAAAAGGATTTTATCTCAGGGTTTATCATTACCTCTTCGACGAATGGCAGTTCCGATTCCGTGACAGTGGTGACGCAGGACGGTAGCGGCTTTGCGCCTAACAATGCGTATTACAAAAAGAATATCATTTTGATGAAAAGGGATGGAAGTTGTAGTGTGATTAGAAAGATACAGAATTATGGTGTTTCTGGATCCGGTGCGTATAGAATATTCCAACTGACTTCTTCCCCAGCTTCTTCCATCTTCGGAGATTCTCAAGCGGACTTGTCTGCTAATTATAAGAACCAATATGCCTATATAGTTTCGACAAATACGTACAGTGTTTCGTCTCATACCCTGTATCTAAATGAGAATAATGGCGGGCCTAAAGTCCCACTTTCGGAAAATGTGGACGACCTTCAGATCGCATACGTGGACAGGAAAGGGACATGGTACTGCACAGGCTCAAATTCAGCCTCGCCTCCGAGTATCCCTGATTTGAGTGCCGTGCGTATTACCTTGCTTGTCAGGACCGCTATCCCTGATCCGGATTTTATGGGACAACGCCCTGCCATTGAAGATCATGCGGCTGCCAAAAAGACGGATCATTATCGGCGAAGGTTGCTTAGATCGTATGTAAAAATCAGGAACCTGGGGTATTAAAGTGCAAAAGATAGCGGTAAGGGGAAAAATTGATGAACAGGGGTTTGTTTTGGTGGTCGCCCTGATTGTCATGTTGGTGGCGACGGTGGTGGGGATCTTTGCAATTCAGAACACGACAATAGATACAAGAATATCGGGGAATGAAAGAATGATGACCCTCAAGTTTGATGCGGCGGATGCGGCAGCAAGTGCTGGGGTGGCCTGGTTTAAGGCCAACTTCTCAGGGGGAGGGAGGCGGCTTGAGGCCTCCATTCCT
>JALTIG010000273.1 GCA_027004185.1 bacterium
TCTGCCTAACGCTTGACAGCTCTTTCTGGATCGACACATGTTCATGACAAAACTCAGGCATGCTCTATCCCTTTCACCTATAAAAAATCTTCCATATCCTGGTGTTCCCACTCCAGAATACCAGAGTAATCGCCCCATTCCTCGCACATCCCTGTGGCCCCCACTTTTCGGACCTTCCGGGGATGCTCCATACCTCAGGCCAGGTGTTGCCGTCCCACTGGCGAAGGTGAATCTTGCCGCCTTCCGTGGTGGCGGTAAAAAGACGCCCGGCATCGTCCGTCCAGAACTTCGAGACTTCTTCCGTCCCGCTGAAATTCCACTTTTGCCAGGTGGTTCCGTTAAATCTCCAGATGCTTTGTGGGTGGCAGGTCCCAGCATAGAGGGCACCCTTGAAAGTCTTCAAGGTTATCACACCCCCCATCGGGCCAGTTGGAACCGGTTTCCAGGCATTTTCCCACACGTAAATCCGTCCATCGTTCGCGTTTTTGTAGCTCGTATCCCCCGAAGTCCCGGCATAGTATTTTCCAGCGTAGCTTTCCACCCACCATACAATCCGTCCGGGGATTCCGGGGAAGGGCACATCGTTCTGCCACAGCTTCGATCCCTTGCCCCGGTAGCTCCAACCACGCCACACGCTCCCGTCCGAGGCCACATTCCCCAGCACCGCCCAGCCATGGTCAGCATATTTCTGCACTGTGTGCCAGGGCCTCTGCAAGTATCTCGGTGGTTGTTCCGTCCCCGCAAAGATAGCCCCGTTGGCCTGCCAGATCCGATAGACACTTTCCACCCGGCCACAGTTCAGGTTTTCGGTGTGAAGGCCGGATGAGTCAAGCCGGTAGATTTTCCCGGAAGAGTAACTCAGATACGGGCTCAGAAACACGACGCCCCCAACCTGACACAAGTCCGTGATATGCTCCGACACCGTGGCAACTTGCCCGGCCTGGTAGGGGGCGGCGAGGGGAGTGGAAGGAGGTGGAAAGCTCCCCTCACCACTATGGGAATGATGCCCGTGACACCCCAGCGTCAGGAGGGAGGTAGCCGCCGCCAGGATCAGGGCCAGGAAGAAAGCCAATAAAAATTCAGTTCGTGTCAATTTCTTTTTCATAGTTACACTCCTCTAAAAGCTAAATAGATTCCTATGCCTACGCCGACAAGAATACCTCCGGCAAAACAGAAAAAGACAATCCACATCAGATGCTCCTCCGACGATCTTCAAGGTCAATCATAATTAAAATACCACCGGCGATAAGTGTTATTGCGATTCCCACCAGCACGCCAAACAAAAAGCTCATCTCCCCCTCCTATCTGTTATACCATTTCCAAGTTCCACGCAGGGCAAATCGGGCTAGGAAAAAGAATCCCACCGCCCCGCCTATGATTCCGAGTGCAAGCAATACCCAAATCATGTCTCAAGCATCCTTTCAATGTAATACTCCGCCCGCTTTGGAACTTGTTGATACAGTTTTGAGTCTTTGATTTCCTTTGCCGCCATCTCGTAATTCCCAGCTTCCAGGTGCTTCAGCATTTTCTTGAAACCAAGCAGCCCGTCCACGCCCATCTGGAACGCCATCTCAACGAGAACTTCCTGCACATTGGTAGGGAGCCTCCAGAAGAAGTGAATCCGGGTATTCAATTCTTGGTGGATGTGATGGAGCCGAATGTGGAGGGTGATATGGGCTTCTTCCTTGGTCATGTAGGTGAAGCCATAACCGATAGTCCATTTTTCCCCTATTGGATCCCAATAAGGTTTTGACTTAAATCCTTCTCTTTTTTCTATCCCAAAAGCAAGAGTTTCGTCACTCATATCACTTTTTCCTTATTACCCATTCCCACTGCACACATTTACGTTCCGCGATCAAGCCCCTCTTCTCAAGTTCGGCGGCACTCATAGGTAGATCATTGTAATACTCTTCACGATCATCAGGGGCGAGCTGAAACTCTTCATGCTCCAGTTCATTCCCGTAGATCTTTGGGGCATTGGGTTGGGGTTTGCCTTTTAACTCGGGGCCGGGATACATATCGTCTCGGAGGCTCATTGTCTAAACCTCACCTGGACATCGCCAGTTCCATC
>JALTIG010000274.1 GCA_027004185.1 bacterium
ATGGTTCCTTTATAGGGAACCAGGCCGGCGATGGCCTTAATCAGGGTTGTCTTCCCAGCGCCTGTCAATCCCACGATGGCAAGGGTTTCCCGGGAATGGATGGCGAGATCTACTCCATGCAGCGCAAAATTTCGGACCCCCTTCAGGATTATCTCAGCCAATCTGCCACCTATCTGTGATTCTTTTCTCCAGGAAATAAAAGAACCGCTCGAAAGAAAAACACATCACCGACAGGACCATCAGGCATACAATGATGATATCCATCCGGATCAGGCTTTCGGCCCGCATCATCAGGGCCCCGATCCCTGTGGGGATGGCCACCATCTCCGCTGCGATAATCACCCGCCAGGCCATTCCCGCCTCGAGGCGCAACCCCGTAAAGATACTTGGCAGGGCAAGGGGGAACAGAACCGTTAAAAGGATGGTTCCCTCGCCCTTACCCAGGGTACGCGCCACCTGAACATAGTTCCGATCTACGTTACGAACCCCGCTGGCGGTATTGTAGAGGACAGGAAAAAAGGAGCAAGTAAAGATGATGGCGATGGGAAGCAGCTCGTTGATCCCGAACCAGATCATGAAGATGGGAAGCCAGCCAAGGGCAGGGATCGGATAGAGAAAGCTGACAATAGGGGAAAAGGTTTTTTGAACCCCGTCGCTCCAGCCCATCAGGAGGCCGAAGATGAGTCCCGCGATGCTTCCGGTGGTAAAGCCGATCAGAACCCTCATGAGGCTCATCGAGAAGTGGTGTATTAGCATCCCATTGACCATTAGGGTCCAGGCCTCACCCACAACAGTGGTAAAGGGAGGGAGTATCTGTCGGGGGATAATCCCCAACCGGGTTACCGCCTCCCAGAGCACCAGAAAAACGATAATGGGCAAAAACCCCAACGCGGAACTGGGTAGGGACCTGTCATTTTTCATGCAGCCACCTCAGATCACAAATGTCTCCAACCTTGAATCGTCGTATGTACCCCAGGTGCGCCATATAGTCAATTACATTCTGAACCCCTTTAAGATCGATATTTACCTCACACACCATATGGCGGGTCAGGGATTCTTTGATTATCTGGGGTGTTACCTGAAACACACGCAGGATACGTTCCATTTTTAATGGGAAAATCCTGTTCCCCTCCGCCTGAAGGGCCTGCGAAACAATTCTGTAGGCCTCTTGAGGATGCGTTTTGATAAAGGTGATTCCCTGTCGTGTCGCTTCCACAATTCCCTTAACGGCCTTTGGATCCTCTTTGATAAGGCTTTGGCGAACCACCACGACACTCCCTTGAACATTCGGCCAGATCTTCTGCGCATCTACCAACCGTTTGAACCCGAGCCGTTTCCCCATGGTGGGAAACTGTTCCGGGAGAAATCCAGCATCCAGTTGCCCCAGGCTCATCGATAACAGGATATTGGGAGGGGGCATCCTTCGTACATGGGGCAGGATTTCCTTTTTATTTAAACGGGACCGTTCGATGAAACGGTTCAGCATGACATCACAGGCAGAGCCTTCCCGGGGGCAGCCGATCCGGATGCCAGGTTTTAAGAGATCCCGGGGAGAGGTGATCTTTTTTGGATTGACGATCAAGCCGTAGCCATATTTATGGGTACCACACACGATCCGGATAGGGACATGGCCATTCGCATAGGCCAGGATCGCCGGGCAGAGGCACATGTACGCCACATCAATCCCCTTGTGTGCCATAGCTGCCGCCAGGGCAATCCCCGTTATATAATTGTCGAAAGATCTTATCTCGAGCCCCTTTTCGGCGAACCATCCCTTCCGCAGGGCGATATGGGCGGCGGCGGCATGGTCCACAAACTCCACCGCCATGGAAATCTTCCTGCCTGCATAGACCCTCCCGCTCTGTCCCAAGGTAAAGTATAGAAGAACCCCGAACAGGAAAATCCAAATGCGATGCTTCTTGCTCATTTTTCAACTCCTTCGAACAGTTTCTTGCACACACCGAGCCATTGAATCGTCGCGTCTATCACGGCAAAACGATACTGTTGGATCACCTTCTCAAAGGGATCCAAACCACGGGTACGATATCGTAATACCTCCCGGCGCCTT
>JALTIG010000275.1 GCA_027004185.1 bacterium
TGACCCGGAAGAATCACGGTCCCCGGAGGATTGGCTACCTTGCGGAGGTTGTCCCTAATGTTCTTTGAGGTCATGGGCAGCCCTTTAACCTTCGCAGCATACGCCGCCAGTCCAATCACGGCCATAGCGTCATAGGCATTGGTAATGTAGGGAAGGGGTGGAAGTTTGCCAAATTCGGCCTTATAGGCCTTGTTAAAGATATCCGCAGCCTTTCCCGAAGCAGAAGCTGCCACGGTTCCTAAATCACCTTCCAGATTCTTGGCGCCCACTGCCTTAATGATATCTTCAGATTTGGTACCGTCGCAAAAGAGGAAGTGCTTATAGTTATAGAATTCGATGGCCTCCTTCAGGTAGATCTTGGCATGCTGGGGATAGGTATAGGCGCACAGGACATCCGGTTTCCCTTTCAGGGCCTTCTTCAGTTCCGCCGTGTAGGTTTCCGCTGTTTTTTCATCAATAGGTACCATGGCGAGGACCTTCCCGCCGTGTTTCTCAAAGGATTTCTTGAATTCCTGTGCCAGCCCCTGTCCGTAGGGGTTGTTCACATAGATGACCGACGCGGTTTTGTAATGCTTGGCCGCCAACTGTCCCGCGGCGACTCCCTGCAGGGCATCGGAGGGGCAGGTTCTGAAAAGGAGATCCTTCCCCTTGTCTGCTGGCAGGTAGGTGATCAGGGGCGAGGTGGAGGCAGGAGAGATCATCAATACCCCGTTGGGAATCGTGACCGATTCTGCTACCGGGACCGTGACGCCACTGGCGAGGGCACCGATAATCGCGTCGACCCTATTTACATTGACCAGCTTTTTCGCCGCGTTGATCCCCGCGACCGAGTTAGTTTCCGTATCTTCCTGGATCAGCTTAACCTTTAATCCAGCCTTGCCCAATTCCTTGGCGGCTAAGACCGCACCGTTCTTAATGTTCGGCCCAAACTCCTTCAAGGGTCCTGTGAAGGCCATCAGGGTTCCGACCTTGAGTTCCTGGGCCTGGGCCATGGCGCCTGCCACGCATCCCACCACAAGAAAAAACACCGCGAGACCAACAACAAACTTCTTCATCTTTCCCTCCTTTGCTAAAGGTTAAAAATTATAAGTTCCAGTTGTTTTATGTAACATCAAAACCCCGACCTGTCAAGGCCGAATTCCTAATTGATTACAATACCTTATTCCAACTTGTCTCCTTCCTTTCCGGATATTTATCATTCCCTGAGACCTCTTTCCCTTTCAAAGGAGAGCTGATCGAGGGTTTCCAGGTAGGCTTCGATACGCGTACGGATCTGGGATTCACTGTAAAAGCGGGGGTCCCCCATATCACTTTCAAAGACAAGGGCCGGGACACCTGTTTTTTCCGTTATGATATCGCGTAGCTCGTGGACAGCGAAAGAAACAGCCTTACAGCTCCGGTTGAGAAACATGAGGTTTCCGTTGAGGGAGTACCTCTTGAACAGGTCCAGTGCCATTTCCGCCCGTTCCACTAACTCTACGTTGGAAAAAACAGAGGCGTAGTTCTCCGCCAGGGTTCTTACGGGATCCGATGGATCAAAATCATAGCTCCACGCATGCACGTACAGGGAGGTCAGAATCACAGCTCCATAGGAAGCCAAGAGGTTGAAGTGATCCCGGAATTTGAACCAGATGGGGAGGTTTTCCCAGTAAAGCCGGTATTTTTCGTTGGGAATGACCCCAATGCCCTTCTTGACCTTGGTTTCCATCACCTCATCCACGAGGAGCTTGTAAAAGGTAACGGCTTGGGGGGTCCCCCGCAAATAGACGGTAATGGCCATGTTGATCAGGGCGTCGAAGATACTGATGGGAGAGGGTTTATAGGCGGCAAGGTCCAGGTAGGTCTTGTACAGGATACTTGCCTGCCGGGAGTATTCTACTACTTCCCTAAGGCGGTCAAAATCGAACTTTTTGCCCGTCATCCGCTCAAGGGCCTCGATCATTTCGTAAATCTGTTCCATGACGTAGGTAATGATATTCTCCCGGGCTGTTTTGTCCCGAATGTACTGGGGGGTATCAAATACAAAGAGAGGAACCCTATATCGCCGGGAAAGAACCTCAAACCATT
>JALTIG010000276.1 GCA_027004185.1 bacterium
ATGTTTGCAGTGATAAGAACTGGCGGGAAACAATATTTAGTTTCTCCCGGCGACAAGATAAAAATTGAAAAAGTGGACAAAAAAGAAGGTCAAACGGTAGTTTTTGATGATGTTTTGTTGTTGGAGAAACAAAGAAAGTTAGAAATTGGCACCCCGAATGTTAAGGGAGCAAAGGTGGTTGGGAAGGTTTTGCAGCAGGGTAAAGGGAAGAAAATAATAGTTTTCAAATATAAACCCAAGAAAAGATACAAAAAAAAGCAAGGCCATCGCCAGCTTTTTACAGAAGTGGAAATTAAGGAAATCCAAGTTAGAGAATCCAAATAGTGAATTAGAGAGGAACCGTATTATTTAGGTTCTGACATATTTAGGATTTTGTTTTACCTTCTATTTTCAAGAGCCGAGATGAGCGTTTCTTCATCAGCATACTCAAGTTCACCACCCACTGGCAATCCTAGCCCTAGTTGGGTGATTTTTATATTATATGGCTTTAATTTTCTTTCGAGCCACAAAGATGTTCGTTGGCCTTCAAGGGTAGGGTTGAGGGCTATGATAATTTCGTGGATATTATCTTTCTCATTTTTGATGCGTTGGATGAGGACATTTAGTCGTTTCTCCAATTTTTTTATTGTTTCTTCTTTTCTTAGATTGGGAATTGTGCTCCCAAGTATGAAGTAGAGTCCGTGAAATTTTCTTGTTCTTTCAATAGCTTCCAAGTCAACTTCTTTTTCGACGATGCAAATGATATCTTTCCTACGGCGTGGATTAGAACAAATAGGACACAATTTCCCTTGGCCTTCAAATGATTTAAAACAAAGAGGGCAAGTTTTTATTTGCTCCTTTAGATTTTGGATGGCTTTAATAAGTTCAGCGACTTTTTCTTTGTCAGTATCTATAAGGTAATATACGAATCGGGCTGCTGTTCGTTGGCCTACGGTTGGGAATTTTACAAATTGGTTAATTAATTTTTGGATTGTTTTTGGAAGCATTTTCACTCTTCTTCAGAGTATTCAGGATAATTTTTTTCTAGGTTGCGAAAAGTTACCCTTTGCTCATCGAAATAGAGTTCTACTTTGCCCACAGGGCCATTTCTGTGTTTGGCGATGATAATGTCGGCAATGTTCTTTCTTGAAGTATTCTGTTTGTAGCGGTCTTCTCTGTAGATAAAAAGCACCACGTCTGCATCTTGCTCGATGCTTCCGCTTTCGCGAAGGTCAGATAACCTGGGTATTTGAGGAGTTCTCTGTTCCACTGCCCTTGATAACTGGGATAAAACGAGAACAGGGATATTCAACTCTTTAGCCAGAGCCTTAAGGGATTTAGAGTTGTCTGTGACTTGTTGGACCATACTCAGACCGGGATTTCTTGATTCCATTAACTGGAGATAATCAATAATCAGTAATCCCAATCCCTTGTCTGCTTGTAGTCTGCGTGCCATGGCCCTCATTTGTAGTACATTTAAACCGGCAGTGTCGTCAATAAAAATAGGTGCTTCTGACAGAATTCCCAAGGCTTTTTGGATATTTTCGAAGTCATTATTTTCATCAGAAAGCCTGCCTGTTCTCAGTCTCCATAAATCTATATTTGCTAATGATGCTACCAATCTATCAACAATCTGGTCTGTTGACATTTCCAAACTGAAAATTCCCACTGGTATTTTATGTTCGCAAGCCACAGTGCGAGCAATATCTATTGCCATCGCCGATTTGCCTAAACTTGGTCGGGCGGCTAAAACTATCATATCTGATTTTTGGAGGCCGGAAAGAATATTATCGAGAGATTGGAAACCTGTAGGCACTCCTCTTAGTCCTCCTTTGTGTTTTGAAAGTTCGTCAATTCTTTTGAAGGTGTCTTCTAAGGTGTCTTTCACAGGTGTGAAATTTTGAGTCAAAGACCTCTGGGCAATGCTGAAAATTCTTTTCTCAGCCTGGTCTAAAAGGGTATCAACATCCTCTGTTTCATTATATCCCATTTTGCCGATGTCATAGGAGGCAGAAATCAAGTCTCGTAGAATTCTTTTTTGCTGAACAATTTTGGCATAATTTAGAAGATGGCTGGCTGTTGGT
>JALTIG010000277.1 GCA_027004185.1 bacterium
GCTGAAACCGGCTGTCGGTGGACTTGTCATCGGGGGAATGGCTCTTTGGGTTCCAAACCTCTTTGGGGTGGGGTACGAAACCATTAACGAGGCACTGCATGGAAGCTTGATGCTCTGGTTTTTACTCCTATTGATCCCAGTGAAGATCCTGGCGACTTCCATTACCCTTGGTTCAGGAGGATCTGGTGGGGTGTTTGCCCCGTCTCTTTTTCTGGGGGCCTCCACGGGGGGCGTCATTGGGATTGTTTTTCATGCGTACTTCCCTCATTTGACGGCTGACCCAGGGGCCTTTGCCCTCGTGGGGATGGGTGCTGTTGTGGCTGCCGCAACTCAGGCACCGATCACTGCCATCCTGATCATCTTTGAACTAACTAACAACTATCATATCATTGTTCCCCTAATGTTCGCTTGTATTATTAGCACCCTTATTACCACGAATATCAAAAAGGAATCGATTTATACCCAAAAATTGAAGTTCAAGGGCATTAATCTGAAGGAAGGACGGGAGGAAAGCATTTTAAAGGCAATTCCTGTGGCTCACGTTATGAGCAGCCCTGTGACCTATTTCACATATACGGTGAATCTTGAAACTATCTGTGATGTGGCCCTGAAAAGTCCCCAGCATATCTTTCCGGTAGTAGATGAAGATATGAATTATCGGGGTTATTTTACCATGGGTGAGCTTAAGTCCGTTCTGTTCGATAAAGGTGATTTAGCCAATCTTGTGATTGCAGAGGATATTATCGAGGGAACCCAGGCCTTGCCCTTAGAGGCAAATGTACATGATGCAATGGATATGTTGGGGAAAAACGGGGTGGAAGAATTGCCTGTTGTGGACGGAAAGAAACTCGCCGGCCTTGTGGCAGCGAAACAGATCCTTGAGATCTACCAGATGGAGTTACACAAACGGGAGTTGGCCATGGCTGTAGTTTCGAAAAAGAAATTTAATGACCTGACGGAGGGTCTGTATATCGGGGGAGGGTTTCGGTTAGATGAGCTTCCTGTCCTTGATAAATTGGTCGGAAAAACCTTAAAAGAGACAAACTTTCGGGCGAATTATGGCCTGGAAATCATCATGATACATTCCAAGAAAGGTAAAAAGGAGGTTTTGCCACGCCCTGAATATAAGTTTCAAAAGGGGGATATGGTGGTTGTTGTGGGCACCCTTGAAAATATCTTGAAATACCAGGAACAAGAGGAGCTCTCAGGTCAAGGGTATCAGGTCACGTCGGCGTGAGGATAAGGGGTTAGTCAACCCGGACGATCTTGGCAGGGTAGTAGAGAGGATGTTTGCTGAAGGGCCAGATGCGGTGCTTGATCTTCTTCTTGAGGAGGAGCCTTTTAATTGCCTTCAACTGTTTTTGTGCTGACTGTACCCCCCGTTCCATAGCGACTTCCATTTGGGTGAAGTCGGCCCAATGTAAATCGTCCACCTCTGGGTAGAGAAGAAGATCCGCATTAAGTGCCTGTAATAAATCCAGCCGATAGGTAGAAACGGAATTAGATCTGAGAATGATATCTATGGCTGTATGAAGGGTGTCCATTTCTTCCAGATGACGGGAGACGTTAACCCCAATGACTACATCTGCGCCGAGCTGAAAGGTGGGATTGATGGGAAGTTTGTTAGAGGAACCTCCATCGACGAGGAACATTTCAGGGGTAACGACTGGCGAATAAACCCCTGGGATAGCACAACTGGCCATGACAGCTTTTCTGAGATTGCCAGAAGTGATAAGAACCTCTTCTCCACTAACGAGGTCTGTGGTTATGCATCCGAAGGGGATCCTGAGCTGGTTGAAGTCGGTAACAGGGACCAAAACGTTCAGATCTTCTTCGTAATCCTCGGGGGAAAGAATGGATCTTGCCGTTAAGCTTTTGCCATAAATCATGCCCTTGGTAATCAGGTGTTTCAGCGCAAACCAGACCCCTTCCGGTTCTTTTTGATCTATCTCCTTGAATTTCTGGTAGGTTTTGCGGTCATAATAGTCACTGGCCAGAAAATTTTTGAAATGCTCACGAGTTTCACTAATATTGCCCTTCCAAGAATAGATCGCCCCTACTA
>JALTIG010000278.1 GCA_027004185.1 bacterium
CTGTATGTGGTTCAAGAGAAGTTCTGCGTAAGGGAAAAGTGACAAGGATGTTTCGAACCCTTCCCATTGGTAAAAAGAAGGTATGGATAGAGATGGCCATTGTGCGTATCAAGTGTTTAAGCTGCGGGATGATCCATCAGATAAAGCTTGCCTTTGCACATGAGAGGAGGCACTACACCAAGGCCTTTGAGCGGTATGTGTTGGAGTTACTATTGTCATGAATCTTTTCATTCTCTATTTCTCCCCGTTAGGGTTGTTTTGGGTTATTCGAGTTGAAGCTCGCCCACCGTGGGGGGAGTTTCGCCTTTGGTTTTTTCCCATAGAAAAGGTCATCTAAAAAAGAAAATAAATGGCGCGCATGCGAATTTCTGGTAACAAGCCCCATGATGATTTTATGTGGAAATGTTCTCGGATGGCTCCAAGGACAGACATTCATGCATATATTGCAATCCGTTCCAATCTTCCCCCAGTAATCAAAGCAGGTTTCGGCATTCAGTTTCCACCTTAACGTCCCGTTCACCACCTCCTTTTGCTCTTCAGAAGGAATGGATTTCGAAGGACAACAAACGGCGCATTTTTTGCAAATCTTACAGAAGTCTTCCACGCCGATATCCACTGGTTTATCTGGGATTAGAGGAAGGGTCGTTGTAACAGCCCCCAATCTTACCCTCGGGCCAAATTCCTTCGTAATCAAATACCCCATTCTCCCCAACTCTCCCAGACCCGCATCGATTGCCAAAGGGACCAGCATAACATCGTAATGACGGAGGTGATGGGCAGTTGATGGATACCCCATATTTGTAATATAGGCTGCAAGCTGGATAGCAATAAAGGCCCCCTTAGCATAGTTGCGCATACTTTCTATGACAGTTGGTGTATGAGGGGCAGAGGCCACCATTTTGAAAGCCATTTCTACAGCAAAAACTACCGCATATCTGTGTGCCAGTTTAATTTCCTTTCCCCAATCTTCCCAGTTCTCTCTAAAAATCTCTCCCCTGTGGGAATATATCCAGTTGGGATCAATCTCTGTAACCCCTACAAGGGAAGCGCCGAGATGTTTGGTAAATCCTTTAACCCTTTCCGTTGCTTCCTCTGGCGTCAATTTTACTTTCTTTCCGCCAAAAATAGGGTGTTGCTTGGGATTAAAAATGTCGGGATGAGAGAAGATGAGAGGAACCGCCAGACTGGACATCGTTGCAGCAATGTTAGGATGTTCATTTGGGGAATCGATTTTGCCCGGAGGCCCAATAGGCCCCCCCATCTCCCTTCTCTTTTTATCAATCAATTCCCTTTCAGGATGTTCTTCATAATACTGTTTATATTGTTTTGAACCTGGCCTGAGCGCCCTGTTTCTCGCAAAGACATGGTCCCTTTCATCGAATCTTTCGACACTGCCAGATATATATCCCTTCGTTCCCAATAGGGCCTTCTGGTTTTTACTGGTTTTAATGGAAATTAATAGAATTCCAATAAGGATAGCTATAATAAAGACTGCCAATATAAAAATCCCAAGGAGTTCCTTAAAAAACCCCGAAGATAAGAGGTAATAAAAAAAGGATAAGACGCATGCAGAAATCAAACATTGCGAGAAAGCAAAGATAGCTGCTCTTCTTTCTCTTTCCCAAAGGCTCGAGATAAAAAAGCTTAATGTAATAAACAAAAAGCCTGAAAGAATTATCCCTGCTATTATAGTAAGGATACCACTCAAAATAGACATAAAGTAAAATTCCATCAAGATTCAAAAGTTACATTTTAAATTTTGTTTTATCATATTACACATTGCAATGTAAAAAAACTTATTCTATAGCCTGTCTTCGACAGTCATAGATAAGCGCGTAAGGATATAGGGAGTAAAAACAGAAAGATACAAAGGGGGGAAATATGGTGTAGTGCCTATGGATTAATGTATGGGGTCATGGGGTCGATGCCTACGATGCACTTGGGAGGCTTGATCTTTAGTTTCTTCAGGATGATACGTTCCACTCCAAGAAGCTGCTTGTACCCCAGGGCAATGTCTTCAGGGGAGAGGGTATGATCACTACAGGACAAGAG
>JALTIG010000279.1 GCA_027004185.1 bacterium
CCATGGTGGGAGCTGTTATGCTGAGCAAGAAGAAATCCTTTAAAGGAGAGAATCAATGATACCCGTACAGGCCTATTTCATTGTAAGCGCAATCCTATTTTTCATCGGTGTGATTGGTGCCCTGACGCGCCGCAACGCAATAGTGGTTTTTATGTCTATTGAGATGATGTTGAACGCCGTTAATCTAACATTGATTGCCACATCCAGTGCACTGCGTTCTATTGATGGTGTGATGTTTGTTTTCTTTGTCATGACGGTGGCGGCTTCAGAGGCGGCCGTAGGGTTGGCTATTTTCCTGATGATGTATAGGAAAAAGGATACCATCAAGGTTGATGAGTTCAACTTGCTAAAGGGTTAGAAGAGGAGAACTGTAAATGTTGTCTCATATCTGGCTTGTCCCATTCTTTCCAATGGTTGGGTTTCTGATTAATGGGCTGTTAGGCATTCGTTTCAGGAGATCTTGGATATACGTGATCGCTGTTTCTGCTATAGGACTGTCATTTATTGCCTCAATTGTTCTCTTTGTCGAGTTGCTAAAGGTAGCTCCTGAGGCGCGTCATTTTGAAGATGTTCTCTTCAATTGGGTTGTAGCCGGCAAGTTCAAGACCCACGTGGCTTTTCTCATAGATCCCCTCTCCATCGTTATGGCCCTGGTTGTGACAGGGGTTAGTTTCATGATTCATATCTACTCTGGGGGATATATGGAGGATGATCCAGGATTCCGACGTTTCTTTGTTTACCTGAATCTCTTTGTTTTTTCCATGCTCCTTTTGGTTCTTGCCAATAACTTTCTGCTCATGTTTGTTGGATGGGAAGGGGTTGGACTTTGTTCCTATCTGTTGATTGGGTTTTGGTTTGAGAAGGATTCTGCATCCAACGCGGGTAAAAAGGCCTTTGTTGTAAACCGGATTGGGGACTTTGGATTCGTTATTGGTCTATTTTTGATCGTTGCCACCCTTAGTCAGCACGGGATCTGGTCCCTTGATTTTGATGTAGTTTTCAAGAACGCTCATATCTTTGGTACGACAACAGTTACGGCTATTACGCTCCTCCTTTTCATTGGTGCAATCGGTAAGTCGGCGCAGATCCCCCTCTATGTTTGGCTGCCCGATGCCATGGAGGGTCCCACACCGGTCAGCTCACTGATCCATGCGGCGACTATGGTAACCGCTGGTGTATATATGGTGGCACGGTGTAATGCCCTTTATAGCATGGCGCCCATCAGTTTGGAGGTTGTGGCCGTAATCGGTGCTCTAACAGCTTTCTATTCTGCAACGATTGCGCTGGTCAATAATGACTTTAAACGTATCCTGGCCTATTCTACTATCAGCCAGTTGGGCTACATGTTTATGGGGGTAGGTGTTGGGGCCTATAGTGCAGGAATTTTCCACCTTATGACTCATGCATTTTTTAAGGGTCTGCTCTTCCTTGCGGCTGGTTGTGTCATGCATGCCATGGCAGGGGAACTGAATATCTGGAAGATGGGGGGGCTGAAAAAGTTTATGCCCATCACTTTCTGGACCTATTTGATGGCGACTCTCGCAATTTGTGGAATTCCTGGCTTTTCAGGTTTCTTCAGCAAGGATGAGATCTTGTGGCAGTCCTTTTACCGAGGCCATATCGTTGTCTGGCTATTGGGAACTATTGCAGCAGGACTGACGGCATTCTACATGTTCCGGTTGACCTTTGTCGCCTTTTTTGGGGAGCCGAGGATGGACGAGGAGCTAAAACATCATCTCCATGAAGCACCCAAGGTTATGACGTATCCCATGATTGTTTTGGCTATTGCATCGGTTGTAGGGGGATATATTGGTGTGCCAAAGGTTCTTGGGGGAATGAACAGATTTGAAAAGTTCTTTGAGCCCGTTGTTACAGCGGCCAGTCAAGGAACTGTTCATACCGTGGCCAATGCTTCGGCCTCCCTTGAATTTCTCATGATGGGGGTTTCTGTTGTAGCAGCCCTTGTTGGGATATTTATTGCCTACCTTTTTTATATCAAGAATCCCGAACTTCCTGTTCGTCTGGCAAACGGGATGAAAGGACTCTACACGTTGCTTTACAACAAATACTTTGTGGATGAGTTTTATAATAGTGTGTTTGTGCAGGGGGCAAAGGATTTTGCCACGTTCTTGTGGCAGAAAGTAGATATAGGGATTGTTGATGCCATCGTGAACGGAGTGGCTTCGTTTGTTGAATGGTCAGGTGGCGTGATGAGAAGGCTTCAGACTGGATACGTCCAGACCTATGCCTTCTCCATCCTGGCCGGGGGTGTTATCGTATTCATGTACTTTTTCTGGGAATCACTGTTTTAGAAGGGGAGTGAAGGAGAAACTTAAATGGGTGGACTTGCACATATTCCAATCTTGAGTATCGTTATCTTTTTCCCAATGGTAGGGGTCCTGTTCCTACTGCTTATAGATAAGGAAAATGAATCGGCTTTAAAGGGTACCGCTCTCGTCTTTTCGATTATCGAGTTTATCCTCTCCCTTCCGCTGGTAATTTATTTTAACAGTAATACTGCGGAGTTTCAATTCGTTGAGAAGATTCCATGGGTTAAGTCCCTTGGTATGCAGTATTTTCTGGGAATTGACGGGATCAGCCTGCTGCTTGTGATGTTGACAACCTTCCTGTCTGTTCTGTGTATCCTCAGCTCATGGAGAGCTATTCAGAAACATGTCAAAGAATACATGATTTCCATGCTTTTTCTTGAAACAGGGATGCTGGGGGCCTTTATAGCGCTTGATCTCGTCCTCTTTTATATCTTCTGGGAAATGATGTTGATCCCCATGTATCTTCTGATTGGTGTGTGGGGAGGACCCAGGCGCGTTTATGCTGCAATAAAGTTCTTTCTTTATACCATGGTGGGGAGTGTCCTGATGTTGGTTGCCATCATGGCGCTCTATTTTCTCTATCACCGCGCAACAGGTGTTTATACCTTTGATATTACAAAGCTGTACCAGTTGAATTTACCCATGGGCCCGCAGATGTGGATGTTTGCGGCGTTTTCTCTCGCCTTTGCCATTAAGGTTCCTATGTTTCCATTTCATACATGGTTGCCGGATGCCCATACCGAGGCACCAACGGCGGGGAGCGTGATCCTGGCAGGTGTATTGCTGAAAATGGGAACGTATGGATTTATCAGGTTTTCCATCCCGTTTTTCCCGTCTGCCGCACATAGATTTATTCCTTTGATCATGGTTCTTGCCGTGATTGGAATCATCTATGGGGCGCTCGTGGCCATGATGCAGAAAGATGTGAAAAAGCTTGTAGCGTATTCCAGTGTAAGTCACCTTGGCTTTGTGATGTTAGGAATGTTTGCCTTGAATATCCAAAGCGTGGAAGGTTCCATATATCAGATGTTGAACCATGGCATCAGCACGGGAGCGCTCTTTCTGATTGTTGGGATGATCTATGAACGTCGGCATACACGATTGATCAAGGATTTTGGGGGCCTTTCAAAGCAGCTTCCCGTATACGCCACCTTTTTTATGATCGTGACGCTGTCATCCATCGGGCTGCCGGGGACCAACGGCTTTGTAGGTGAGTTTTTAATACTCCTTGGCACGTTTAAGTCGAGCAGGATTTTTGCCGTGTTTGGCGCAACAGGGGTTGTACTTGGTGCCGCTTACATGCTTTGGATGTTTCAACGTGTGATGTTTGGCAAATTAGATAAGGAGGAAAATAAGGTTCTTAAGGATCTGAACTTCAGAGAAGTTATGACACTGGTTCCTATTATTATCATGATCTTTTGGATGGGTGTCTATCCAAGCTTCTTTATTGGTAAGATGCAGAAAAGTGTTTCCCACTTTCTGACACAGGTGAACACCAAGATAGAAGCACGGCAGGCATTGGATAGACAGGGGGAGACGATGGAGACAATAGCCAGGAATGTTTGGCAGAGTGGACGGGTCAAGCTGCTTGAGATAAATTAAAAATTGGATGTTACATGTGGAGGATAAAGTAAAATGAGTTTAAACCAGGGGATAACGATTCTTCCGCCTCTCATTTTAGCACTTTTTGCCATGGGGATCCTGCTGATAGATGTTTTTGCAAAGGATCCGAAGGGGACAAATACAATAGGATATCTTGCGCTTTCGTCAATGATTTTCGTTTTCCTCTCCCTGTTTCTTTTCACGGGAAGGGGAAAGATGACATTTGGGACAATGATAAGCATGGATGTTTACACCATCTTTTTCTATCTCGTTTTTGTTGTTATCGGTATCCTAACAATTCTTTCTTCCATTTCATATGTGAAGATCACAGGGATTCACAGTGGGGAATATTACGCCCTGATCTTGTTTTCCATGATTGGTATGATGCTGATGGCCTCTTCCACGAATCTCATCATGCTTTTTGTCTCTCTTGAAATGATGTCTATACCAATCTATGTCCTTGCTGGGTTTCATAGAAATGAGGAACGCTCCATTGAGGCCTCCCTGAAATACTTTCTTCTCGGGGCATTTGCAAGTGGATTTTTCCTCTATGGCCTCGCGCTCGTCTATGCCTCAGCTGGGGGGACCTCCTATCAAGGCATAGCAGATTTTTTGGCAGCCACGCAGCGGTTAGACATAAGTACACTGATGTGGGTAGGGATTGCATTTGTCGCTATAGGATTCTGTTTTAAGGTCGCGGCCTTCCCATTCCATTCATGGACTCCGGATGTTTATGAAGGGGCACCCACTCCAGTAACTGCATATATGGCCACGGGCGTCAAGGCCGCTGCTTTCGCGGCCTTTGTAAGGATCTTTTTCACAACCTTTTCTGGTTTTCAGCAGGATTGGACCGCGATCTTGTGGGTGATTGCCGTTTTAACCATGACCATTGGTAATTTCACCGCTCTCGTTCAGAGGAACGTCAAAAGGATGCTGGCCTACTCAAGTATCGCACACGCAGGATATCTGCTTGTAGCCTTTGTAGCTGGGAATACCATGGGCCGATCCTCTATCCTTTTTTACCTGCTAGCCTACGCCTTTATGAATATCGGTGCTTTTACAGTTCTGATGGTTATGGCGAAGAAAAACAATTATCATGAGGATCTGGATGACTTTGCTGGGTTGGGTTTCAAGTATCCCCTTACCGCCCTTGCCATGAGCGTTTTTATGTTTTCCATGGCAGGAATTCCTCCTACAGCGGGTTTTATAGGGAAGTTCTACATCTTCAGTGCAGCGGTTAAATCTCACGATTACTGGCTGGCGGTTATCGGTGTATTGAATAGCGCAGTTTCGGTTTATTACTATTTGAGGGTCGTGGTTTATATGTATTTCAAAGAGCCAGAGAATGAGATCCCCGTTTATAGGTTTTCTGTGCCAGTGGTTTTTTCCATCGTCATTGCTGTCTGGGGGGTATTGCAGATGGGCGTTTTGCCAGGAAATATTCTCAATATTGCCAATCATTCGATCTTGTCTCTGATGTGATGATAAAGGGAGAGAGCGATCAGGACAGAGGTTATAGTGGGAAAAGAGAGTTATAAATATGTTTGTGGATAATAGAAGTTTTTCCATCAGAAAAGGGTGAGTCTAGAGAACGAATGAATTTCTCCTGATTTTTCTTTGATTTCTTGATGGCTTCATGGTATAATATTAACCACTTTTTAATTGGAAAATATAAGGCCTTGGGTAAAAGGGCCGTTAGCTCAGTTGGTAGAGCAGCAGACTTTTAATCTGTTGGTCGCAGGTTCGATTCCTGCACGGCTCACCACGTTGGGTCCCCATCGTCTAGCCTGGCCCAGGACACCGGCCTTTCACGCCGGCGACAGGGGTTCAAATCCCCTTGGGGACGCCAATTCTTCTCTTTTTTGAAGCTCGTCAAAAAGTGTTGATAAATGCTAAGTATGACAATTTTTGTCACATGGTATGGCAATATTTGTCACCTAACATCGGATCTAATATATCTGATTGGGTGTGATCCGGCCTCTCACTGATAGATTCCTTACAAGAAAATTATTTGTAACTTATGGAAATAACAATTAAATATGCATATAAGGTCGGATAAATCCTCAGAAATTGATACTATGGCATACTAATTGCTATTTATTAAGACAAAAAGGTGATGGAGGAAGGAGGTGAGGAAAAAGATTAGAGGGTATAGGGCAATCAACCTAAAAACGAGGAACAAAGTATATAAAGAAAGGAGGAGAAAAAGATGTTAAAAAAGATGCATAGTGAAAAAGGTTTTACATTGATTGAATTGATGATTGTCATAGCGATTATAGGGATTCTAGCGGCTATTGCCATCCCTATGTACCGATCCCAAACGTGCAAGGCAAAGTTGACGGAAGTGACTAACGCGATGAGTGATATAG
>JALTIG010000280.1 GCA_027004185.1 bacterium
GTCTTATCCTCGAGGGATTGAGAAGATTACCGGTAACTTTCTGAAATCTCAGGTTTAACAATTCTTCCTTATATTTGTGAAGTTCCAATTCGACTTCCATTTTTGTCATTTCACGATAGTTTTCTCTTTTCATCTCAGCCTACCTTTCTCGTTTGACAAGTTTAACTTTTATAGGAAGTTTGGATCCGGCAATTCTAAAAGCTCTTTTAACCTTTTCTTCCGGTGCTCCCGCAACCTCAAACATAATTCTTCCTCTTTTAACTACGGCAACCCAATATTCCGGGGCTCCCTTTCCTTTTCCCATACGAGTTTCAGCGGGTTTTTTCGTAAAAGGCTTGTCCGGGAAAATCCTTATCCAAACCTTTCCGTCCTTTCCTATGGCTCTGTTTATTGCGACTCTGCATGCTTCAATCTGTCTTGAATTGATCCATGCCGTTTCCATGGCTTTCATACCGTAATCACCGAAATCCACATTCAAAGCCCCTTTGGAAAATCCTTTTCTTCTACCCCGCTGCTGTTTTCTGTACTTTACTCTACTTGGCATCAACATAAGCAATCACCTATTTTATACTTTTCTTAAAAACCTGTTCTCTGTCTACAATATCACCTTTGTAGATCCATACCTTGATACCGATTGTACCGCTCATTGTAAATGCTGTATAAGTTGCATAATCTATATCGGCTTTTAACGTGTGTAAGGGAACTCTTCCCTCTCTATACCACTCCGTTCTGGCGATCTCCGCACCGCCGATACGTCCGGCACACATAACCTTTATACCAAGGGCACCCATCTTTAATGCACCTTGAATCGCTCTCTTCATCGCTCTTCTGTAGGAAACTCTCGATTCCAACTGTCTTGCAATATTTTTTGCTACAAGTACAGCATCGGTTTCCGGATACTTTATTTCTTCAATGGTTATGTGTAAATCGATATCTTTCAGGAGCGAACGTAATTCTTCTCTGAGCTTATCAACTTCTGATCCTCTCTTTCCTATTACGACACCCGGTCTGCTCGTCTTAAGTATGATGTTAATTTTATCCTTCGTTCTTTCTATCTCAATAGTAGAAATAGAGGCGGTTTTCAGCCTTTTCTCAAGATATTTTCTAAGCATTATATCTTCACCGAGATATTTATTATACCGACTCCTCTTTGTAAACCAGCGTGAATACCAGTTTTTAGTGATTCCTACTCTAAACCCAATCGGATTTGTCTTTTGTCCCAAAAGATAACCTCCTTCTATATTTCTTCTACCGTAGCTTTTATATGTCCCAGCCTTCTTCGTATAATGGATGCCCTACCCTGTGCACCGGGACGTAATCTTTTCAACATGGGACCCTGCTCCACAATTAGCTCCTTTACAACAACATTTTTAGGATCCGCCTGATGCCCGTCACCCTCGTTGGTCAGGTTACTCACGGCAGATTCTATTGTTTTCCTAATCGGTTCAGAGCCACTGTTCTTCATAAACTTCAACATGTTAATAGCCGTAAAAGCGTCCAATCCTCTCACCATAGAGGCTATTCTCTTTCCTTTTTTGGCTGAGATTTTAACGTTCTTGCTTACTGCTTTTGCCATTCTTTTATCATCATCCATGTCAACACCTCTACTTAACCTTAGCCGTTTTTTCTTTTGAACCGGCATGATGCCTGAATGTTCTCGTAGGAGAAAATTCTCCGAGTTTGTGTCCTACCATGTTTTCCGTTATAAAAACGGGTATAAATTTATTCCCGTTATGCACGGCAATCGTATGGCCAACCATTTCAGGCACTACCATGGATCTTCTCGACCAGGTTTTTACAACAACCTTTTTATTCTCTTCGTTGAGTTTATCTATCTTTTTCATCAACTTAGGGTCAATATATGGCCCTTTCTTCAATGACCTAGCCAATTTCTACCTCCTGCTCTTCCTACGAGAAATGATAAATTTATCAGAAGATTTTTTCTTCTTTCTCGTTTTATAACCTTTTGCCGGTATTCCGTTGGGCGAACAAGGATGTCTTCCGCCGGAAGATTTACCTTCACCTCCACCCATAGGA
>JALTIG010000281.1 GCA_027004185.1 bacterium
CTGATCGGGCTCGGGATTACCCTTGGAATCGGTGCAGATATCCGCCGTTTCATCCCGCTCCGCCAGCGCCATGAGGATGGCCTTGAAAAGGGACGCTGGGATTTTGATGCTCGCTTCCCTGAACGCTTCTTTCAGCATCTTCACGAAGTGGTCGCGGTTCTTGACCACACCTGCCTGCGCCGAGTCTTCGGCAGGCAGGCCCATCCCACTTAAGTCATTAAGTGCCGATAGGATCGCTTCCTGGAGCATCTTCCCTTCGGCTATCTCGGCTTCGGCCTTCTTTTTATCCTTGCGCTTCTTGCTCGTTGCCAGGTTAAGGAACTGTCTGGTTTCGCGTACGCATGCCAGTCGCTCGTCCGTAACCGCGAAATTCAACTTCAGAGGCCGTTCCACGGTAATACGCCTATAGCCGAAGTCCTCGTTATCGAATATCTTGACATACTCGTTTTCCACAAATTCCCCGTAGAGGCGCGTAATCTCGGCGCGGTGTGCCTTGCCAATCTCGTGGCGTTTCTGGCCCAGGCTTTTGCGCATCTTCTTGAAGAAGGTTCTAGCATCCACGAGCTGGACCTTGCCTCAGCGCTTTCTTTCCTTCCGGTTCGTCACAATCCAGAGGTAGGTATAGATGCCGGTATTGTAGAAGAGTTGGTCGGGCAACGCGACAATCCCTTCCAGCCAATCGTTCTCGATGATCTAGCGGCGAATCTCACTCTCGCCGGAGCCCGCACCGCCGGTAAACAAAGGGGACCCGTTGAACACAATAGCCAGCCGCGTGCCTGCCTGTGCCGGGCCTTTGGCAGGCAGGCCGCCTTCCCTGGGGTCCCCGCCTCCGCCGTGGTCGCGGTAGGCAGGCTTCATCTTGTTGATCATGTGTTGCAGGAAGAGAAACGAGCCATCGTTGATGCGCGGCAGCCCCGCGCCAAAGCGACCGCCGAAGCCCTGTTCCTCATGTTCCCGCTTGATGAACTCGGCCTCTGCTTCCCATTTCACTCCAAAAGGTGGATTGGCCAGCATGTAATCGAACTTCTTGTCCGGGAAACGATCTTCTGTGAAGCTGTCCCCAAAGGCGATGTGGTCGATGTTGTGACCCTTGATCAGCATGTCCGAGCCGCAGATAGCATAGGCCTGCGGGTTGAAATCCTGTCCAAAGACCTCAAGGCGTGCGTCAGGGTTGAGCTCGCGTACATAGCTTTCGGCAACGGAAAGCATCCCTCCGGTTCCGCAGGCGGGGTCATAGAGCGTTTTGATGATACCTTTCGTGGTGAGAGTATCGGTGTCGGGCAGAAAAAGGATATCAACCATCAAACGGATAACTTCGCGCGGAGTGAAATGGTCGCCCGCCTCTTCGTTACTCGCCTCGTTGAAACGTCGAATGAGCTCCTCAAAGATGTAGCCCATTTCGCGGTTGGAAACTCTGTCCGGATGGAGGTCTATCTCGCAGAATTTCGACACAAGCAGATAAAGCCGATTGGCCTTGTCGAGCTTGGTGATGTGTTCCTCAAAACCGAAGTGCTCGATGATGTCGCGGGCACGGCTGGAGAAGCCCTTGATGTAGTTCGTAAGGTTGGCCGCGATGTTGTCGGGATCCCCCTTCAGCTTTTCGAAGGTGAAGCGGCTCGTGTTGTAAAAGGGCACGCCGGAAACACGGCAAAGGATGGGCTCAATGTTCTTGACCTTTGAGTCCTCCAGTTTTTTGAGCCTTTCCAGCACCGCGTCCTTGGTCGGTTCCAGCACGCAGTCCAGCCGCCGGAGGACTGTCATCGGGAGCATGATGTCCTTGTATTGGTTCGGCCGATACGGCCCGCGCAGGAGATCCGCCACAGACCAAATAAAACTGACCTTTTCACTGAAGTTATTCACATTCTCTCCTCTTTCTTGCCTGCCTGCGCCGTAGCCATCTCTGGATGCGGGTCTCCCGTACAGACAGGTGCGGTAGGCAGGTTTTCTCGCACTGTAGCTTCCTCAATCATAGAGCTCCGATGGCAATTTCAGTTTTCCCTGCCTAACCATCTCGGCGCAGAATGCGTCAAGGTTGGCTTTTGCCAATTTGGAAGGCTTGGTTTGGCCGTTCTCCCATCGGTTCACCGTGGCGTAGCTGACACCGAGCTCTCGAGCCAAGTCTTCCTGGCTGAGTTCAAGTTGCTCGCGCACGGTCTTTATCAATGCCGGGTAATCTTTCTCTTTTCTAACCATCGACATTTCCTTCATAGAAGAGGCAAAGCCTGATATCAACAAAGATCGCCGCATATGTTATATCACGTGCAAGGGAAAAGCAAGAAAAAATTTGGTCTCGACTGCAAGAAGCCATCGTGCTATTTCATCCAGACCAGAAGTCCTTTGTGAGTCTCCGTGCTTTATGAGAGGGGGCCAAACCGGCGCAGAGCCAGGCAGGAACGACAACTCCGTGGATGGTGGCTACTACCAGCACACGCCCCTACCTGCAGCAGGTAGGTACACGGGGCCGTAAGCCCGCGTGAATCAAGAAGAAAAGCAAAGACCCCGCCGCGTCATCCCGACGGGGTCTCGCGTTAACTAAGAGCCGCCAGAGTTGGCGGCTTGAAATCTGGCTCCCCGGGCCGGACTCGAACCAGCGACAAGATGGTTAACAGCCACCCGCTCTGCCAACTGAGCTACCGGGGAAGATCTTGTTATATAAGAAACTCTTCGGCTATTTCCTCCTCCTTTTCTATCTCTGTCTTTTTACCCATTAAAATTTTACGTAGGTATATAGCAGGTCCGGACAAGATATACAAGCAAAAAGATGAAAACAACATAATTTCTGGTTCGGCAATTACGACTACCAAGGCCAGAACCACCAGGACGAGCGTGCTAAAAGGTTTGCGGCGAAAAAGGCCAAATTTTTTAAACGAGTAGAACCGAATCGAGCTGACCATCAGGAATGCCAGGATGTAAACCAGAAACAGAATCACGAAGGAGCGGTTAGTGAGGAGAATATCAAGCCGATGGACGAATAACACCAGGGTAGCGATCATCGCTGCGGCAGCCGGTATCGGCAAGCCGATAAAGTGTGAAGAATCCGTTTTGCCCACTTGGACATTGAAACGAGCCAACCTCAAAGCACCACAGGCAAGGAATAGGAATGCAGCAAGCCATCCGAAACGTCCAAAAGGTTTCAGTGCCCATGTGTAAGCGAGAACTGCAGGTGCAACCCCAAAAGAGATAAGGTCAGCGAGGGAATCGTATTCTACGCCGAAGCGGCTTTCCGTACGGGTCAGCCGTGCGACCCTTCCGTCCAGCCCGTCCAGAATGGCAGCAAAAAGGATCGCCACGGCAGCCCGGAGGGGATCCCCCTGAAAGGCATGTAGAATCGCATAAAACCCAAGGAACATGCTTCCAGAAGTCAGCAGGTTTGGCAGAATGTAAATCCCTTTTTTCATTTTATTCCTCTCCCGGCAAGGTGGCCAGTATGGTTTCTCCCGCACGCACCTTCTGTTTTAATCTGATCCGGATGTCGCTTTCTTCCGGAAGATACACATCTAGTCGAGACCCAAACTTTATCATCCCAAAGATGCTCCCACGCCTTAAAACCGTTCCTGCCACCGGATAACATACAATCCTTCTTGCGATGAAACCAGCAATCTGAACAACACTAATTATTATATCATCTTTTGTCCTGATAATCAAGGCATTCTGCTCATTATCCTCGGAAGCCTTGTCTAAATTTGCCGAGAGATATTTACCGTTTTGATAAGCGATCGCCTCTACCGTTCCAGAAACAGGTACCCGGTTCACATGAACATCAAACAAAGACATAAAGATCCCGATCTTTCGGCATCGTTTATTCAAGTATTTGCCATCATAGACAATTTCATTCTGAACAATCCGTCCGTCCGCCGGGGAGAGGACGTCACGTTCCCCTCCCTGGGGTTGCCTTGATGGGTTCCTAAAGAAGTAAACACTAAAGATGAAGAAGATAGCGAAGATCCCCGCCGAGACCCACCACTTGATGGCCAGGCTGAACAGGAAAAAGATGAACACGACGCCCAGCACCACCCAGCCTTCCCTGGCCAGCCTATTTTTCTCTGTTGTCACTTCACTCCCCTGATCAAGGAGTTAATTCTTTTTCTTATCAATGATTTTCTCTTTATTCAGCCATTTCATCATGCCACGGAGTTTTGCACCCACCTTTTCCACCATATGGTTTTCCGCTTCACGTGTCAAGGCATTGAACACGGGGCGCCCTGCCTGGTTTTCCAGGATCCACTCCTTGGCGAATTCCCCTGATTGGATATCTTCCAGGATTTCCCACATGGTTTCCCTCACATGATCATCGATTACGCGGGGGCCTCGGGTCAGGTCACCGTACTGGGCAGTGTTGCTTACGGAGTATCGCATGTTGGAAATCCCTCCCTCATAGATGAGGTCCACAATAAGCTTCATTTCGTGGATGCACTCAAAATAAGCCATTTCCGGCGCGTATCCTGCATCCACGAGTGTATCGAAGGCAGCGGTCATCAGGGCGCTGATACCGCCACAGAGTGCGACCTGCTCACCGAATAAATCCGTTTCTGTCTCTTCGCGAAACGTGGTTTCTAGGATGGCTGCCCTGCCGGACCCCAGGGCGGCGGCATAGGCAATGGCGATCTCTTTGGTGTTTCCCGTCGGATCCTGCTGTACAGCGATCAGTGAAGGAACCCCATTACCTTTGGTATATTCGTGCCGCATCAGGTGTCCGGGGCTTTTAGGGGCAACCATAAAGACATTAACATCCTCAGGAGGGACAATTTGACCGTAGTGAATGTTGAACCCGTGAGCAAAGGCGAGATAGTTACCCGGTTTGAGGCCCCTCGCTATATTCTGGTCGTAGATGGCCTTTTGCTTTTCGTCTGGGGCAAGGATCATCACGATGTCCGCCTGTTCGGCCGCTGTTGTGTTGTCCAGAACGGTCAAACCGGCCGCTTCCGCCTTTGGGCGGGATTTGCTGCCCTCGTGAAGGCCCACCACCACGTCGAAACCAGAGTCTTTGAGATTGTTGGCGTGGGCATGTCCCTGACTTCCGTACCCGATGATAGCAATCTTTTTCCCTTTCAGGATCTCCATGTTTGCGTCTTTGTCGTAATAAATGTTCATGCTTAATGATCTCCTTTCTTGGTTTTTTTGCTGTTTTCACTGAAAATCTTTATTCTTCACATCCCAAAACTCTCATAGGGGAATCTTTCGTTTTCCCCCTTTCTATTGCGCTCCCCTTAGCATAGCTATTTTACCGGTCCTCGCTATCTCTCTGATGCCGAGAGGTTTTAACAGTTCGATCATGGCTGCGAGTTTTCCTTCATCTCCCGTGACTTCGATGGTCAAAGTTTTGTGGCTTACATCTACCACCTTTCCCCTAAAGATATCTGAAATCCTTAAGATTTCAGCGCGATTCGTCCGGGTCGCCTTCATCTTGATCAGGATGAGTTCACGATCCACAAACTTTCTCGCGGTTAGGTCTGTCACCTTGATGACGTTGATCAGTTTGTTAAGCTGTTTGGTGATCTGCTCCATGATCATTTCATCCCCATGGGTGATGATCGTGATGAGCGACAGGGTTGGATCCAATGTCTCTGCCACGCAGAGACTCTCGATATTAAATCCCCGGGCACTGAACAGGGAAACGACTCGGGCAAGGACACCGAATTCATTTTCAACCAGAACCGATAGGGTATGTTTCATGACCACTCCTAAACTAGCAGCATCTGTTTCAATGAAGCACCGGCAGGAACCATGGGATAAACCCCTTCGAATTTTTCCACGATGACATCCACCATGACAGGACCTTGGGTTTCCAATGCCTTCTTTAATATGGGTTCCACGTCCTTGACCTGGTCGATCCTAAAGCCGCTGGCCCCATAAGCTTCAGCTAATTTTACGAAGTCCGGCGCGATATTTTCCATGCTGGTATAGGAATATCGACGGTCGAAAAAGAGTTCCTGCCACTGGCGTACCATACCGAGGTAGGCGTTGTTCAGGATGATAATCTTGATCGGGAGGTGGTATTGGACCGCTGTTGCCAGTTCCTGGATGTTCATCTGGATACTACCATCCCCCGCGATATCGATCACTGTCTTGTCCGGATGTGCCACCTGTGCACCTATCGCAGCGGGTAGGCCATACCCCATTGTGCCTAGCCCCCCCGACGTCAGAAATGTTCTGGGTCTGTTGAATTCGTAAAACTGTGCAGCCCACATCTGGTTTTGACCTACCTCAGTAGCAATGATCGCTTCTCCTCTTGTAAGCTTGCCAAGCTTTTCTACCACATACTGTGGTTTGATAACATCCCTATCTTGATCGTAGGCGAGGGCGTGTTTTCTCTTCCATTTCTCGATCTGCTCCAGCCACGGTTTGATTCGGCCCTCAATCTTCTCGGTCTCTTCTTCCCGCGTCTCAATCTCTTTCAAAAAACTTTGAAGCACCCTTTTACAATCCCCCACGATGGGAATATCCACCTTGATATTCTTGCTGATGGAAGTAGGGTCAATGTCGATATGGATAATTTTTGCATTCGGGGCAAATTCGTCCACCTTTCCTGTTACACGGTCATCAAACCTGGCTCCGATTGCGATGACCAAATCGGATTCACTCACTGCCATATTAGCCCGAAAAGTCCCATGCATGCCCAGCATACCAAGGGAGAGGGGATGCCGAATTGGAAAGGCACCTAATCCCATAAGAGTCATGGTTATGGGAATTCCCAGAGTAGTAACGAACTCATACAGCTCGCGGGAGGCATTGGAGAGGATTACCCCGCCACCTACGTAAATGACAGGGCGTTTTGACTTGTAGATCAGATCCAAGGCACGCTTGATTTGGTAGATGTGGCCCGCGTATGTTGGGTGATATCCTCGGATCTCGATCTTTTCCGGATATTCATACTCAGTGCTGTCTAGGATGACGTTCTTGGGCAGGTCAACCAGGACCGGTCCCGGCCTGCCAGAGGATGCGATATAGAAGGCCTCTTTGATAATCCTTGCCAGATCCTTGATGTCTTTGACCAGGTAGTTGTGTTTGGTGCAGGAACGTGTGATCCCCACGATATCTGCCTCTTGAAAGGCATCGTTCCCGATGAGATGTGTGGGGACCTGACCTGTGAAAACAACAAGAGGGACAGAATCCATGTATGAGGTCGCGAGTCCCGTCACCGTGTTGGTTGCGCCTGGTCCGGAGGTAACGAGACATACCCCAACCTTACCGGAGGATCTTGCATAACCATCTGCGGCGTGCACGGCTCCCTGTTCGTGCCGTACCAGGATATGACGGAAATTCGCCTTGTATATCTCATCGTAGATGTCCAGAATTGCTCCGCCTGGATATCCAAAGATGACCTCCACGCCTTCCTTTTTAAGTGATTCAATAAGGATCTGAGCACCAGTTAACTTCATGCACCTTCCTCTCTTTTCCGGTAATTCGCGATTTCTTTATACATTTTATCCTTCAGTGCCAGCTTCATCTTTTTCAACCGATGCACCTCCTGTTGCTCGGCCGGTGTAAGATAAGTCTTTTTTTGGTAATCTTCAAGCTGTTTTTCATATTCAAGATGCTGAAGTTTCATCTGTCGAAACGAGGTATCCTCTTCCATTAGGCGTTTGATAATCTCCTCATCTTTGAGTGTCATCTTTTTCTCCTTTCCATATCTTGATTTTGGATTTCAACCTCACGGACATAAAAGGGTCCTTCATAGAGATCGTTCTGTGAGTGTTCAGATAGGATTTTCTCCCCAAGACGCGCAACCTCTCCTCCATGAATGACCCCCTCCCGAACTGATATTTGTTGAGGTCTTTCCCTAAGGTATGGCAAGACAAAGGGAACCCCGTTGCCCGTCAACAGGGCCTTTTCGGGAATGCGTAACGCCGCCGTTTCATAGGTCAGGGCCTGATCACCCTCGATCCTTTGGAGACTCCCACCAGTGGCCTTAAACCTTGCGAAGTAGACGAGGCGCCGCCGTGCGTCTACAACGGGACAGATAGTTCCATCGTAGGGCAGCATGGAACGGGATAGGACCTCAAGGGAAGAGACTCGAACCAGTGGAATGCCTCTGGCCATCGCAATCCCCTTGGCTGTAGCAAATCCTACCCTAAGAGCTGTGTAGCGTCCTGGTCCGGCCGCTGTGGCGACGAGTGTAATCTTGTCCAATCCCATACCAGTTTCTTTCAACATGGCCTCAATCTCTCTGATTAGCATGACAGAATAGGGCTGATCCCCCTTGTAGAAACGTTCACCCAGGACTCTCCCCTTAGAACTGAGCCCAACGCTCAAAGATTCTCCGGATGTGTCGATTCCGAGGCAAGTCATCTAAAAAACCTTTTAAAATTAAAGATTCGGGATAGATCATTATAGAAAGCGAATACCATCAGCAGAATCAAAAGTGCCAACCCTATATTTTGAGCGATTTCCATCTTTCTGACACTTAAGGGCTTCCCAAAGATGATTTCAAAAAACATGAAGAAAATGTGACCCCCGTCCAGGATAGGGATGGGGAGAAGATTCAAGATCCCGAGATTGATGCTGATGAGAGCCATAAAAAGCAGAAAGTTTGCCATTCCCTCTTTAGCCTGTTGTCCCGCCATCTCCATGATCATGATAGGACCCCCGATTGTTTTCGCCGGGATCACACGTTCAATAATCTTGATGATGCTAACCAGTGTAAGGTAGATAATCTCTCCTGTACGTTCAACTCCCATTACGATCGCGCGGCCAGGGCCTACGGACTGTTTCATAATCTCCTGAGAGGCGATGATTCCTACCATGCGGATCTCTTTTTCCTCCCCAAAGAGCGTCTTAATTTTTTTGATTTTCGGTTTAACTTTGATGGAGAGAACCTGAGTCCCTCTTTTTATTTTAAGGATGATCATCACTCCCTTGCTTGTTCGAATGGCGTGGGACAGCTCCATCCAGTCTTTTACCTCTCTTCCATTCACGGCCAAGATGCGATCGCCCGGTTTGATCCCGGCATGATAGGCAGGGAAGTCTTTGTTGACTGATCCTACCCGCGTTGTAAGTTGGGGTACTCCCGACATGTAAACGATGAAAAAGATAAGTACGGCAAGCAGGAGGTTAAAAAAGGGTCCAGCCACCACCACGGCCATCCGAACCCATACAGATTTCTGGGAAAATGCCCGGTTTGTTTCCTCCGGATCGATCTTCTCTTCCGGGTCCTGGCCCAGGATCTTAACGTACCCGCCGAGGGGGACGGAGGCAATGCAGTACTCCGTTTCTCCGAATGTTTTGCCAACTATCTTAGGGCCGAAGCCGAGAGAAAAGCGCAGCACCTTGATTCCGAATCCCTTGGCTACAATGAAATGCCCAAATTCATGAGCGAAGATAAGGACTCCCAGAACGATTATAGCTGCACCAATTGTGATCATAAGGTTTCCTTTAAATTACTTTCAATATAAGAACTTGCGGTATCTCTTGCCCATTGGTCGGCTTTCAATACCGTGTCGAGGGTGACATCATAGGGCTCGTGGAGTTTCATCACGGTTGACACAATCTTAGGAATCTCCACGAAGGATATTTTCCCCTCAAGGAATGCATGTACAGCGATTTCATTGGCTGCATTCAGCACAGCCGGATAGGTTTTCCCCTTTTCTATAGCTTTGTAGGCAAGATTTAATGTAGGGAATCTTTCCCTGTCAGGTTTTTCAAAGGTTAATTTGCCAATGCGTGACAGGTCAAGGGGTTCTAGGCCGATCTCTAATCTTTCTGGAAAACTTAGGGCGTAGGCAATAGGGATTCTCATATCCGGAATACCCAGTTGAGCCATGATTACTCCATCGATGTATTCTACCATAGAATGAATAATGCTTTCCGGATGAATTAGAACCTCGATCCTTTGGGGGAGGATATCAAATAGCCATCTGGCCTCGATGATTTCCAGTCCCTTGTTCATCATGGTTGCGGAATCTACCGTAACCTTTGCACCCATTGTCCAGTTGGGATGGTGAAGCGCCAGGGCAGGGGTTACCTCTGCCATCTTCTCGGCTGGCCATGTCCTGAAGGGACCACCGGAGGCGGTCAGGATTATCTTGCGGATTTCCTTTCTGGAATGCCCCAAGATGGATTGAAAAATCGCGCTGTGCTCACTATCCACCGGGATCAATCGAATTCCGGAGGCTGAAACGGCCGAGACGATCAACTCTCCCCCTGCGACCAATGTTTCTTTGTTGGCAAGGGCGATATCCTTGCCTGCCTGGATCGCGGACAGGGTCGGCCGCAAGCCGACCGCCCCTACCATAGCAGAAACTACCATGTCCGCATCTTCACGTGTGGCCAAGGCGATGGCCCCTTCCTCACCAGGGAGTACCTGTACCTCATGTCTCACTAGGTGAAATATCTCCTGAAAGGCCTTTGAATCTGTTACAGCAACCGCCTCGGGATGAAACTGCCTGATCTGACGGGTTAGGAGGGAAACATTTCTGTGGGCGCTCAACCCGACGACCCTGAATCTGTTTGGATATCGGCTGATAACATCGAGAGCATTCCTGCCTATTGATCCTGTAGAGCCCAGGATGACAAGTGTCTTTTTTTTCACGCTACGACCTCAGGAGGAGATAAAAATAGAAAAAGGGGATTGCGAAAAGAAAACTGTCTACGCGATCCAGAATGCCTCCGTGTCCCGCAAGGACCCGGCTGGAATCCTTTACTCCGGCGCCTCGTTTCAACATCGATTCAGAAAAATCGCCCAATTGTCCGAGAAGCAGGAGGATACAGGGCAGGACAATGATTTCATACATCCTGAGCCCCGTGTGAATCACAAGGCTGGTAACCTCAGCTACACATACGGCTGAAAACATTCCGCCTAAGACACCTTCGATACTCTTTTTCGGGCTTACCCTGGGATACAATTTATGTTTTCCGTACCGCGTTCCGATATAAAAGGCGCCCGTATCTCCTCCCCAGACCACGAGGATTAACCATAAAACCAGCCCGCGACCGAAGCCGGGTAACAGGACAATGGGAATGAAAGTGGACAGAGGCAGGGCTACAAACACAAGACCTGTTATGTTTCCCCCTACCAGGGTGAAGACCTTTTTGTAGTCTGATAGACTTCCCATAGCGAAAAGCATTAAGATTGCCAGGATGATGAGCAATCCACCTGTAACCCCTTCGAAGGACCTGTAATAGATGAGTGTAGGAAAGAGTGCTCCCATGAGTGCAAAGGCCCCCTTAAGAACAACCGGCATACCTTCCGGGACGAGGGAAAAATATTCAAATAGCCCTACCCATGTCACCATTGTAATCAGAGAGACAAAAAAAGGGAGTGGAAGGAATAAAACGATTGTCACAACAACTGGAACTGCAACAATTCCAACGATGATACGGCTAAGATTTTGCATGGAGTCCCGATATTTGATCACTTGTCATACCAAACCTTCTTTCCCGTTTCTGATAGTCCTCGATGGCTTTGAAGAGTTCATCTTTTGTGAAATCGGGCCATAGGGTAGGGGTAATATAGAGTTCTGTATAGGCAAGCTGCCAAAGGAGGAAGTTGCTCAGTCTCAATTCCCCACTCGTGCGAATCAAAAGGTCCGGGTCAGGATAGGGAGAGGTGGTTAGGTATCCAGAGAAGAGATCCGGGGTTACCTCTTTTTCCTGAATAATCCCCGTGTTCAGGTCGTGGGCCATACGTAAGGCTGCCTTGATGATCTCCCATCGGGCACCGTAACTTAAGGCTAGGATCAAGGTCATCTTGTCCCCCTTTTTTGTCTCCTCGATCACTTGAAAGAGGGTTTCCTTCACCTCCACAGGAAGCCTGTCCAGATCCCCGATTGCCTGAAGGCGGATTTCATTTTTTATGAGGTTATCCCTTTCCTTGAGAAGATAGTTTTTAAGTAGTCTCATGAGGGCATTAACCTCTGAAGCGGGACGGCGCCAGTTTTCTACAGAAAAGGCGTATAGGGTAAGGTACGCAATCCCCATTTCCCGGCAGGCCTCCACAATGTTCCTAACCGCATCGATCCCCTTTTCATGTCCCTTAATACGGGTGAGAAATTTCCTTCTCGCCCAGCGCCCGTTACCATCCATGATGATGGCGATGTGTTGGGGAAGTTTTGCCGGGTCTATCCGGACTTTTGTGCAACCCATTTTACCTTCGATTCTCATCATTGCATATTGTTACTGATTCATAGAGTTTTTTACCACAAATAACTTGACAGATAAAGGGGAATAGAGTATAAAAATATCAAGCTTGTTGACGCGGGGTGGAGCAGTTCGGTAGCTCGTTGGGCTCATAACCCAAAGGTCGCAGGTTCAAATCCTGCCCCCGCTACCATGAAGATTTCAAGGGGTTAGAAGGCTTTCTGACCCCTTTTATTTGTTTTGCGATCGTTGTGGTAAATGTTTCCATCTGGATCCCCCATAATGTATATTAATTTATAACCGTATATCCCCTTTTCGTCAGCTAAGTGCCATCCAGGTCTTTTCATACATTCTGTTTTTTTACACACGGTAGCACGTAAAAGGTTGCCAATTTGTTACTTATTTATTACATTTTTTTAACATATGGTGGGAGTACCTCCAAAGAGTATCCGTGAAGAGGGGGAGCCTGTTTGGAAAAGAGATCAAGCCTACAATCTTCTCAAGATAGCCTGCTGGCGGCGCGCCTTTTTGGGAAGTTTTCGGGGAGTTCCCTTCTTATTGGCCTTGGGCGGGGAGGCTGATACCTCCTCTCCCTCCAGGGATTCCCCTTTAAAAAATTCATACAGAGCATTGTCAATCTTTGCATCGAAGGTCTCTGAAGTAATACAGACACAATCCATGCTTTTCAGGCGATCGTGAATCCCACGATCAGAGGTAATTACAACGGTTTCCCGACCTTTTTGTCTCGCGAGGGAAACGATAAGATCGTCTGCTGTTTGTCCCTGGCGAGAGAATAGGATCTGGATTCCCATTCTGTTTTCCCGAGTGTTTGACAGATGGATGGATCCCGTTCCGTCGAAAACCACGACGATGGAAAGGTGCCGTATCCTTTTGTATTCAGCGAGCCGAGAGAGGAGGGCTTCCCGCCCCTCTTCGATATCCCGGCGGTCGATTGCGGCCAAGACCGGGGAATTCCGTATCAGATTATACCCATCGATAATCAGCGTAGGAGCCATGATTATTCATCGATGTAGGACCGCCAGTGGGCGTATCTTTGGCCCCAGTCACCCTTTCCCTTGACCACATCAAAAAAGGCAGATTGGATCTCAAGTGTGATATTCCCTGCGGTTCCCCTTCCGATCGTGCGGTCATCAACCTCCCGGATAGGGGTAACTTCTGCGGCTGTCCCAGAGAAAAATGCCTCGTCGGCCGTATAAAGTTCATCTCTCGTAAAGCGTTGCTCTACTATTCTATATCCTAGGTCCGTTGCAAGGGTCATGATAGCGTCCCTCGTGATACCCGGTAGGATGGAGGTAAGAGGAGGAGTTTTTAGAGTTTTCCCCTCCACGATGAAGATATTCTCTCCGGAGGCTTCACACACATATCCCTCTGTGTCGAGCAGAAGAGCCTCATCGTACCCCGCGCGGACCACCTCCCGCTTGGCGAGGATAGAATTAACGTAATTCCCGCAGATTTTCGCCTTGGTCATGCTGATGTTGACATGATGGCGTGTGTAGGAAGAAATCTTTACCCGAATCCCCTTTTTTAGCCCCTCTTCTCCAAGGTAGGCTCCCCATGGCCAGGTAATGATGAACAGGTGTACCGGGTTGTCTTGAGGGTGAACCCCCATCACACCTTCACCAATGATCGCAATGGGTCGGATATACCCCTCCTTCAACCTGTTGGCATTCAGCGTGTCCTTGATGCCCTGTTCGATCTCCTCCACGGAGAAGGGGATTTCTATTTCACCTATCTTGGCGGAGTTGATAAGACGCACCGTGTGCTCTCTCAACCGAAAGACGGCGGATCGCCCATCCATGCATGCATAACATCGAATCCCTTCAAAAACCCCAAGTCCATAGTGAAGGGTATGGGTCAGAATATGGACATTCGCTTCACCCCAGGGAATCAGCTCACCATTTTTCCATATTTTTTCCGCCTTTTGTACCATGACAGCCTCCTTTTACCTTTGATATAACAATATAAACAATCCTCCTTTGAAATGCAATGAGCCGTGGTGGCTGTTCAAGGAAGGGCCATTTTAGGAAGGTTCAGAAGACCTACCTGTAGAATAAACGCTACCTTAACGACCCATTCATCAAGAGAGGATCAAAGTCGAACAGGGATGCCGCGTTTCTTCAAGTAGGTTTTGGCTTCGCGGATGGTGTGGGTTCTAAAATGGAAGATCGAAGCGGCAAGAAGGGCATCAGCACCACCTTGAACAACACCCTCATAAAGATGTTCAAGGGTTCCCACCCCACCTGAAGCAATAACCGGAATGGAGACCGCGTCCACTACTTGCCGGGTTAGACTCAGATCGTACCCGTTTCGGGTCCCATCCCTGTCCATACTGGTCAGAAGGATCTCACCAGCTCCCAGCTCAGCCATCCTTTTGCACCAGCCGATGGCTTCAATGCCCGTTGGAGTTCTTCCACCATGGGTGAAGACCTCGTAATAGGTTCCCCTCCACTTGGCATCAACCGCAACCACGATGCACTGGCTACCGAATTTTCTCGAGGCTTCTGCCACAAGCTCTGGATTGGCGACCGCAGCCGTATTGATGGAGACCTTGTCGGCACCGGACAGAAGGAGTTTCCGGATATCCTCGATGGTTCGAACCCCTCCTCCCACAGTCAGGGGCATAAAAACGGCCTCGGCTGTGCGACTGACCACGTTGTAAAAGATTTCCCGGCCTTCATGGGAGGCAGTGATATCCAGATAGGTCAATTCATCGGCCCCTTCCTTGTCGTAATATCTGGCGTGCTGAACAGGGTCTCCAGCCTTAACAAGGTTGATGAAATTGACTCCTTTTACTACCTGTCCATCCTTTACATCGAGGCAGGGAATAATCCGTTTGGCTAACATGTTGGAACCTCAAGCATGCTGGCCGCATCCGACAATGTAAAGTTTTGTTCATATAGGGCCCTGCCGATAATGACCCCCAAGAAGGATTTATTCAACTCTTTCTCAATTCTCTTTAGTTGCATGAGATCATCCAGGGATCCGATACCACCAGAAGCGATAACGGGACGAGTACTCTTTTTAAGCACTGTGCGTAGAGCGATAGTATTGGGCCCCTGCCGTGTTCCGTCCCGGGTGATATCGGTGTGGATAATTGCGAAGACGGGAAACCTATTAAATCTTTCTAGCCAGGTATCCACCTTGTCCGGTACTGAGGCAAGCCATCCCTTGACAGCGATATCACGCCCTCGGGTGTCGAGCGCAATGGCAAATTGATTGGGAAATCTTTCTGCCACTTGCTCTAGGAATCCCGGCTGTAGAAATACAGAGGTTCCCACAATCACAGTATGAACCCCAGCGCCTATGTAGGTTTCTATGTCTTCCATCCTTCGGATTCCTCCTCCTACTTCAATCGGGATGGACAGGGTCTTTGCAAGTTGTTGGATGATCCGGGAGTGAACCGGATGTCCCTTCACTGCACCATCTAAATCTACTATATGCAGGCGTCTGGCTCCACCAGATTCCCATCTCTTGGCCATTGCAACAGGATCGACCCCGTAAACCGTTTCACAGTTTATGTCCCCTTTCAAAAGGCGAACACATTTTCCATCCTTCAGATCGATCGCAGGGATGGGGATCATTTACGCTCCGGGAAATTGTCGAGGAGGGTATTCATTCCATCATGTGCCAGACGGCGTGCTGTAACCCATTTCCCTTTCCTCTTCAGGAAGCGACCGATGTTGGTGACATCCTCGCTGAGGGCCTTCTGGGCCTCGTAATACCTATCCGACCAGAGGATATGTCCTGTTTCCCCATCGATCAGGTGGAGGCTGAAAGACACAACCGCTGGATGCTCCACGCCGAGGGAACTCCCTAGGCGAGCGCGGTATTCAAAGACGACCCCTGCTACCACGAGCTTCACCCGAAATTTTTTCGCCAGAAGTTTCGCTGTAGTTATAGGCTCCTTGACTGCACGTTTTTCCCCGATTTTTGTTATCTCCTCCTCCACATGGCTCATAGGGATTACGTCGAACCCGCGTTGCTGTAGACCTACAACCAGCATGTCCGTTAATACCCCTTCCGCCTCGGGTAAAATGGGTCCGGCGGGATTGCTCCTTCCACAGATGGGGCAGGCGACGATGGAACCCCGGGATTGCACCGCCTGGAAGGGCATTACCAAGAGATGACGGGAGAAAACGCTGGCTGGTAAGGTTACTGTGGGATGGGAAGTTCCTGCACATCCGGCAAAACCTGCCAGGGCGGTTATGCAGGCCAGTATCACCCACTTCCTTCTCCATTTTTTCATTATCCCCCTCCTTTGGATAATAAAATGATTATTTTTTATTTTGTATAACACAATTGTGCGTCTTTTAGAAACTGGGTGATACCCCTATCAGTCAAGGGATGGAGAAGCATCTGGTCTATAACCTTAGGAGGGATGGTAATGATATCCACACCGGCCCTTGCGGCCTCAACCACGTGCAGTGGGTGCCTGATACTTGCAGCCATCACCTCACAGTCCCACTCCGGATACTGACCCAGCACAGTGGTAATGTCGTACAGGAGAGAGGTACCCTCGCTGGAGATATCATCCAGCCGTCCAACGAACGGACAGAGATACCGTGCTCCTGCCTTTGCCGCCAGGATTGCCTGAGGAACAGAGAAAATCAGGGTTACGGTTGTGGGGATTCCCTCTTTGGACAGCTTCCATACGGCCTTCAAGCCTTCCCGGTTCATAGGAATCTTGATAACGATCTGTTCCCCCCACTCGCGTATCTGATGGGCCTCTTCGCAGATTCCTGCAGCGTCTGTGGCGGTAATCTCCGCGTTGACGGGTCCTTTGACGAGGGCACAGATCTCTTTGATGACCACGTCAAACTTGCGGCCTGTCTTAGCAATCAGGGTCGGGTTGGTGGTGATCCCATCCACCAACCCCATTTCTCCAAGCTCACGGATGGTTTCAATGTCCGCTGTATCCAGAAAAATCTTCACGATATACTCTCCTTTTCCCATTGATCTAACATTTTTTTGACGACCCATGGGTAATCTCCCCGGTTCTTTAAAAGCCAATTGGCAACCTCCCGAATCGCTCCGTTTCCTGCCCTCCTCTCAGTTACGTAGACGGCGTGACGCCTCGCTTCTTCATCTGCATCCGTAACGCACACAGGGATAGCAACCCGTTTCAGGATGGGGATATCCTGGATATCATCCCCCACGTAAAGAACCTCTTTGTCTTCGAAGGTGTAGCGTTCCTTTAGATATGCATATCCCTTTAGCTTGTTATGACTTCCCTGGTAAACCATATCGATTTCCAGCTCCTTGCTTCGGAGTGTGACGGCCTCGGATGTTCTCCCCGTAAGGATACCAACCCGTATCCCCGCAGCCTTCAGAAGGGCAATGCCCATCCCATCGTGGATGTGAAACCTTTTCAGCTCCACCTCCTGGCTTCCAAGGTAGATCCCTCCACCTGTCAAGACGCCGTCCACATCCATGAGAAAAACCTTAATTTCTCGGAAGGGT
>JALTIG010000282.1 GCA_027004185.1 bacterium
TTATTAACGCCTTACCGCTCGCGGCTACTACGTGCTCCAGAATCCTTTCTTCCTCAATGCCCCCTCATCAAACCGTGCGTACGGTTTTCCCGTACACGGGGTAGTGACAGGGTCCGCACCACAATCCGCCATTTTGCCATTTAACTCTTTAGAGTTTCGTCTTTATATTTTTCCATCCATCCACATCCCGTATTTTCCCGCCCTGAATAATACAGAAATGGCTCGACCCTCCTTGTTACCTTGTAACTTTTTCCTTCCCTTTCTGTGGTTGCTCGTATATGTTACCATGTAACAATTAAAAAGGGGGGGGGATGCCTATGCCACGTAAGAAATTTGCAATTAACAAAGAAAACGCCTTCAGTGTCCGGCGCTATATCGAACGGAAGATTTCCCTGGACCCGTATTGGCCGGCGGAAACGGACCAGGATGATTATTGGCAGGCCCGTGAAGATTTTTCCATGGTTGAACACGGGGATGTTAAGGGCATGGCCAACTGGTGCGAAAAATGGTTGTCAACCCGGCAATGGAAACAGCTCCAGGGCGCCTTGCGGGCACAAAGGAAACGAAAACGTGACATGCAGGGAGACCGTAATCCCAAGAAAACCATTACCCTGGATTGGGATGCCTGGGCAATCTTGTCCGACCTTTCAAAACGTGACAATGTAACAATTTCAAAATTTATTACCAACCGGCTAAAACAAGAATGGCTTGACCTACTTGGAAACAAATTTTGACTCGGGTCATCTATGAGATTTATTGCCTCCAGGATGGACCAGATTTACAGCATTCAATAGCCTCTTCAATGCTGCCAAACATGCCCCATACCGTAGCACGATCCCACGCCCCACCATCGAGACAGCGAACATCAAACCGCTTTCCCGTAGGCCATGATTCAAACCATTGTTTCCTATATTTCGGGCTTCCAGAAAATTCCACGGTCTGAATAAATGGCCGGCCCCATAATTCATTTTGCCATTCGGGGCGGTCGTCATTGGGAGTATCGTCAAAATCTTCCGGCAAAGGAGGATTGACCGGGAAAGCATTGTCCTCAAAAGCCTTTAAGGTATCATTCATTATTCTCTCCCCTTATTCCATTTCATATATCAACTTCAGCGCGTGACTTCATGGAAAGAGCCTTTCTTCTTCCTGGATCTGCTTGATCCAAGGCACCTTTGTAATCTACTTCAATAGCTCCGCTTTGAGTTATATTTCGATCACAATGAGCCTTAGCCTCTGAACAACGCTCCCAATTGGCAAATCGAATTTTGAAATGATATCTTTTGCCATTAATTAATTCTGCCGAATTCTCATCGCCAGTGAATTTCATCATTACCAGATATATGAATGCAATGTTGTCAATCAGATTATCGTCAGAATCAACGTCAAACCATATTTCCTTTAAAGTAAAATGTTCTTGATATTTTATCGCCATCTTCCCTTTCCCTTATTCGGTTACAAGGTTATCAGCAACACACAGCAAATCCAAGGAACCAACCCCATCATCAACCAGATCAAGATGATTGTTGCCCTGATAAACAACGAGTTTTTTGTAAGTCTGCGTTTTCAAGGCAGGTAAATCGTTCTTATACTCGGATATCACAAACTCAATAACTCGTTTCAATTCATTTAACGGCATTGTCCAATCAAGGCTTAGTTCATTCAATAATTTCCCATTGACTACCCTGATATTTTTATTTTCCAAAACTATGATTTTAAGCATTAGTCTCCTCTATGGATAGTGCCGCTATGTCTGTCATTGAGCCGCCATTTTAAACATAATATATCGTACTTTCGTTATTCCTACAGCTCATTCATGTACACATCCCGTATCTCCTCATCCTGAACACAGAGATAGTCCAGGGTCTGCCTCTGCGTGGCATGACCATACAGCTCCACCAGAACAGGCAGGGCCACACCATAGGTCACCCGCTGATGATAACCAAAGGTCTTTCTGAGTGAATGACTGGCATATTGCCCCTTGAGATTGATCTCCCGGCACCACCCTTTCACCAACCTGGTGACGTAACTTACGG
>JALTIG010000283.1 GCA_027004185.1 bacterium
CACCCCCAAATCAACAAGAATCTGCGCACCAATCCCGTAATCTCTCAAATCATCCTTGAATCCGAGCTCTTCATTAGCCTCCACAGTATCCCTCCCATGATCCTGAAGACAATAGGCCTTTAATTTGTTGGCAAGGCCGATGCCCCTCCCCTCCTGGCGCATATAGAGAATCACTCCCTTTCCCGACTCATCCACCATTCGCATAGCCTGGTGAAGCTGGTCGCCGCAATCGCACCTTAAAGATCCCAAGACATCCCCCGTAAAACATTCCGAATGAACCCGAACAAGGACTGGCTCATCCCCAGAGATTTCTCCTTTTACAAGGGCGATATGTTGAAAGTCATCTATATCATTCTCATATAAAATAATTCTGAAAGGGCCTCCATAGATCGTGGGCAAGATGCTCTCAGCCACGGGACGGACAAAAGACTCTGTTCGCATCCGATAACTAATGATATCAGCAATCTTAACTATTTTTAGATCATGCTTTTTTGCGAATACTTCCAGATCGGGCAACCGCGCCATGGTACCATCATCCTTCATGATTTCGCAGATGACGCCTGCAGGTTTCAGCCCCGCCAGCCTAGCCAGATCCACGGACCCTTCCGTCTGTCCGGTACGGACCAAAACTCCGCCCTTTCGTGCCTTTAGGGGGAAAACATGTCCGGGAGTGACAAGATCTTCAGGTTGAGCATCATCGGCAATCGCGGTCAGGATGGTCTTTGCGCGGTCATAGGCTGAGATCCCAGTGGTTACCCCCTCTCTTGCCTCAATAGACACGGTGAAAGCGGTCTGAAAACGTGACCTGTTATTTTCACTCATCATAGGTAGCTGCAACGCCTCCACCTTCTCCTTTGTAAGAGAAAGGCAGATCAGCCCCCGTCCATATTTTGCCATAAAATTTATAATTTCGGGGGTAACCTTCTCAGCAGCAACGGTTAGATCCCCTTCATTCTCTCTATCCTCATCATCCACAAGTATGATCATCTTCCCCTGTCTGATGAGCTCCAGGGCTTCCTCTACAGTCGCAAACGGCATTTTTTACCTCCTTTAAAGAGCCACTGCTCTCATCTATTTTTTTTCAGAGATTCCTTTCTATTTAGTTATAATTGTTCCAAAATCACTTCAAAAATCCGTGCTCAGCGAGAAACGCTTCCGAGATAGAATTTCTTTCCCTTCCTCCCGGAGTTGAAATAAAACGCTTGACATATTTTCCGATTAGATCCGTCTCCAGGTTTAAAGTATCCCCTACCCTTTTATTCCCAAGAGTCGTTTGTTTCAAGGTATGGGGTATCAGTGCCACGGTAAAGGTATTTTGACGCAGCGAAGCAATGGTGAGGCTGATTCCATCGAGGGCTACCGAACCTTTCTCAATCATCTCTTCCGCCCGTGAGCTCTGTACTTCGAAAGTCATCTCTACCATATCACCCACACGACGGATCGCCGTCACCACTGCCTGCCCATCCACATGCCCGCTGACCAAATGTCCTCCAAGTGGTTTATTCAAGGTCAACGCCGGCTCCAAATTCACAAGATCCCCGTGTTGAAGTTTCCCTATCCTGGTCCTTGACAGTGTTTCAGGGGAAATATCAAAGATCAAGGTATGAGGTGGGACCTTACGTGTGATAGTCAGACACGCCCCGTTAACGGCAAGACTGTCTCCAAGATTTAATCCAGGGAACAACTTTGGTGCACTAATCCCTATCTCCATCCCCTCCGCCCTTTTCAGGATGGATTCGACGTGTCCCACTTCCTCGATAATCCCCGTAAACATCTTTCACCATACCCTCTATATAACGGTCATTGTTGGTAAGAAACGCTGGGCAGATACCCCTGAAAAAGAAAATCAGGTCCTACCTTCCGCAACTTCCAAGATAGCACCTGTACAGCTTCATCAAGAACATCTGGAGAGGGTTCATAAAACATAGAAAGGCTCTCTTGTCCACACAGTATCTTCGGCGCATAAAAAAACATAACCTTCTGTGCTATTCTTTCCTTTAACACGGAGGCATTCAACCTACTACCTCCTTCTATTAGAACGCTTGTTATCCCTTTTTCACCTAATATAGTCATTAATGCCTTCAAGTCCACATAGTTATTATATAAAGGAAGAGATATAATCTCAATGCCCCTTGATTCAAGCCTTTTTTTCTTACTTTCATCCACCACCGGACCTGTGACAATCAGTAAAGGGGCCTGATCTATTGAGGTTACCAAATTCGTGTTTTCAGGCATTCTCAGATGCGTATCCACAACGATCCTCATGGGTTGATGAGGGGGATTTGGAATTCGGCAGGTCAAAAGCGGATTATCTTTCAAAACCGTCCCAATACCCACCATAACTGCATCCAGTGCCCCCCGCAACCGGTGAACATATCTCAGGGAGTTCTCACTCGTAACCCATTGTGAATGCCTGGTCCGCGTGGCGATCTTGCCATCCAATGTCGCAGCAATCTTCATAACGACAAAAGGGACCTTATGCTGGACAAAATAGATAAAAACTTCATTTAGCTTACGACACCTGTCCTCGAGCACCCCTTCCTTTACTATAATGCCGTTCGTACGGAGGGTTTCAACACCTCCCCCAATAACATCCGGATTGGGATCCCTCATCCCAATCACCACCCGGCGTATTCCCGCCTTTATGATGGCTTGAGTACAAGGGGGGGTGTGCCCTACATGATTACAGGGTTCAAGATTAACATAGATCGTTGCGCCACTGGCCCTGTCTCTTGCTTCTCGAAGAGCCATGACCTCCGCGTGATCCATCCCATAAGCCTTATGGTATCCCTTGCCCACGATACTTCCATCCTTAACCACAACAGCCCCTACAAGCGGGTTTGGGGACACCCTCCCCACTCCCTTGCGGGCAAGGCGCAAGGCAAGACGCATAAAATACTCATCAATCTTTTGCTGCTTTGTTTTGATTTTTCAAAAGCTCCTGTAGTTCACTCAAAAACTCTTCGATATCCTTGAATTCACGATAAACAGAGGCAAACCTTACATAAGCTACGTCATCCAGAGAATGCAATGCCGCCATGACCTTTTCGCCTATTTTCCATGTGGGAATTTCCTTCTCTCCCCCGTCCTGAATCTCCTGCTGAATTCGCACAACGATTTTTTCCAATGCATCAATACTGACAGGACGTTTTTCGCAAGCTCTCCTTAAACCACGCATCATCTTATCAGGATCAAAAGGTTCCCTGCGGCCATCTTTCTTTACAACCATAGGTTGAATCACTTCAATGTGCTCCACCGTCGTAAACCGATGATGACAGGAAAGACATTCTCTCCGACGCCTTATAATATCCTTTTCCAGTGTCGTACGGGAATCGATCACCCTACTATCTAAACAGCCGCAATTAGGACACTTCATTTTTTACCAAACTGAACTATATGGATCCCGGCTTCCCTAAGCATTTCCCCCGAAAGTTTATCTGGATATCCTGCTTCATAAACGATCCTGACCACCCCAGCGTTAATCAACATTTTGGTACAAATGATACAGGGATGATTTGTACAATACAAGGTCGCACCTTGAATGGAGACACCGTGATATGCCGCCTGGATAATGGCATTCTGCTCCGCGTGGAGCCCGCGGCACAATTCATGACGTTCTCCAGATGGAATCCCAAGTTGTTCCCTAAGACACCCTAGTTCCAAACAGTGGGGAAGCCCTTTGGGAGCACCGTTGTATCCTGTGGCTAAAATCATTCTGTCTTTTACGAGAAGGGCTCCCACATGTCGTCGCAGACACGTAGAACGCTTAGCCACAAGATGCGTAATTTCCATAAAATATTCATCCCAATCCGGACGCTTTTCTTCGGAATATCTTCCCATTTACCCCTCATCTTTAACAAAAGGACGTATCGGATATTCTGCACAAAATTCCTTAACCTCAGCCGCCACTTGCCTCCTTACAAGTAGATCATCTATATTCAAAAGTACCCTGTCAATCCATTCTGCTATCCGTTCCATCTCCCGTTCTCGCATTCCACGGGTTGTAACGATAGGGGTACCAATCCGTATGCCGCTCGTTATATAGGGAGATTGAGTATCGAAGGGAATTACATTCTTGTTCAGAGTAATACCAGCCTGATCAAGTGCTCGGGCGGCGTCTCTTCCCGTAATACCCCGATCCGTCAAATCAACGAGAAACAAATGATTGTCCGTTGAACCGGTCACAATCTTGTATCCTCTCTCCTTCATCGCTTCGCACAATGCCTTTGAGTTCTTTACAATCTGCTTTCCATATTCCCGAAACTGTTCCGTTTTAGCTTCCTTGAAACACACGGCCTTGGCTGCAATGATATTCATAAACGGCCCCCCCTGCAAACCGGGAAAAACCGTACTGTCAATCCTGGAGGCATATTCCCTTTTACACATAATGAAGGCGCCGCGGGGACCGCGAAGGGTTTTATGCGTAGTTGAAGTAACAAAATCGGCAAATGGAACAGGGTTAGGATGTACCCCTGCCGCGACAAGGCCGGCAATATGCGCAATGTCACACATTACAAGCGCTCCCACCTCATCGGCAATCTCTCTGAATCTCTCGAAATCGATCGTTCTGGAATATGAGCTTGCCCCTACTACTATCATTTTTGGACGAACCTTTCGTGCCATGGTTCTCACTTCTTCATAATCGATGAGATGGGTTTCCCGAGATACACCATAATGATAGGCGTTAAAGATTTTCCCGGTAAAACTTGCAGGGGACCCATGGCTAAGATGCCCCCCATGGGAAAGATCCATACTAAGAATGGTATCACCCGGTTTCAGCATCGCAAGGTAAACTGTTAAATTCGCTATTGTTCCCGAAAGAGGCTGGACGTTACTGTGTTCCGCCTGAAAGAGTTCCTTTGATCTTTTAACTGCGAGAGATTCTGCCTCGTCTACATATTCGCATCCTTCATAGAACCGCCTTGAAGGATATCCTTCTGCATACTTGTTCGCCAAGACACTGCTCTGTGCATCAATCACCGCTTGACTCACATAGTTCTCTGATGCAATAAGAATGATCTTCTCGGCTTCCCTACGCTCCTCATCCGAAATAATCTGAGCAACATTCGGATCCATTTCCTCTAATGCCTTTATAATGATTCCCTCCTCTAAGACTTAGATTTTCTTTTCAGACAATACGAAAATTAAATAATAACAAATTCATTCGCCTTCTCTTCTATTGCTTCAATCTTGTTTAATCTCCGGGTATGTCTCCCCCCTTCGAAATGGTTTCCCAACCAGGCATCCAAAATACTAAAAGCAACACCAACCCCCACAACCCTCCCCCCAAATGTAATCACATTTGCGTTATTATGGCGCCGGCTCATGGCTGCCGTATAGGCATCATGAACAACCGCTGCACGAATCCCTTTGAATTTATTCGCCGTAATAGCCATACCAATCCCCGTCCCACAAATAAGAACCCCCAATTCCGCCCTTTTCTTTTGAATAGCTCGGACTACCCTCGCTGCAAAATCAGGATAATCTACAGACCCTTCTGATGTGGTACCTACATCGGTCACTGTGTAACCTTTCTTTACCAGGTAGGCCTTAACCTTTTCTTTTAAAAGATAACCTCCGTGATCTGCACCAATCACGATCGATTCCAAAAAGGTTTTCCTCCCAATTTGTTTTTGAGTACCAAAATGTAACAATTTCTTACGCTTTTTTCAAGGAAAATAAAAACCGGGGATGACTTTCTAAAAAAAAATGATATGATAAACTTTAAGTAGGTTAATAAGATTGAACCTTAAAAAAGGTTGGAGGATCTCATGGAAGAACAGGTTAAAGAAGCAATTGAGAGGATTCGCCCCTCGCTCCAGATGGACGGAGGAGACATCGAATTGGTCGGGATCGAAGGCAAGACTGTGAAAGTTCGCCTCAGAGGAGCTTGTGGATCCTGTCCCATGTCTGTGATGACTCTAAAATTGGGAGTGGAAAGAATAGTGAAGGAAATGGTCCCTGAAATTGAATGTGTTGAAGCCGTCTGAAAGGTTTCGTAACAACCCAGTTGATTAAAGGGATCAACAAGGTTTCGATGGCTAATGATAAGCTATTAAACATGCACAAAATATACTCGTCATCATTTGAAAAATTATCTGATATCGGGTGGATTCCCTCACGCAATGTTTCCCAGAATCGATAAAGAAGCATGCATAGATTGCTGCGAGTGCGTGAATGTTTGCCCAGGTCTCGTTTTCTCACATACCGAGGAAGGGGTCAAGGTCACCCACCCTCAGGAATGTATAGAATGTCGAGCCTGTGAGGATGCCTGCCCCACAGGGGCCTTAACCTTAATAGAAGAGTAGTAGGTATGCGCTCCAAGTGGATCCTTGATGGAAACTTACGAGAAAAATGGGTTCGAATTTTGGCCCCGGCTAAGATCAACCTCTTTCTGAAGGTTGGTCATCGTCTCCCATCCGGGTATCACGAAATTCACTCTCTCATGGTTCCTGTTACCCTCGCGGATATCCTCTACCTCTCCCTCTCCATTCACTCACCGAAGAGGCACTCTATTGAAATTACAAGTAATGACGCCTCCCTTCCCACCTCCAGAGGGAATCTCACCTATAGGGCCCTATCGATTCTGAAAGAAGCGGGAGTTGATCCAGGAGATGTTTCCATTCATATTAACAAAAGGATCCCCGTGGGAGGAGGGCTTGGAGGGGGGAGCAGCGACGCAGCAGCTGTCCTGAAAGGAATCGATTATCTTCTAAACTCCCATTTATCGGCTGACACTCTGCGAACCTTAAGCTTAAAGATAGGAGCTGATGTCCCCTTTTTTATGATAGAATCGGCCTGCATGGTTTCTGGAATAGGAGAAATCCTTGAACCTGCCAAGATATCTTGCAACCTATTTCTTTTATTATGCTTCCCCGGATTTTCAATTTCAACAAAGAAGGTTTTTCAAGCCTTTAATTTGGAGTTGACAAACGCGAAAGCTCAGGTTAAGATGCCCTGCAATCCAGAAGAGAGAAACGGGGGAGAGAGGGATGTATGGGAACTCGTGAATGACCTTGAAACCCCCGTATTTGAATGGCACCCATTGTTGGGGGAAATTTGTAAAAAACTAAAGGGGTTTGGTGCACTTGAAGCAAGAATGACGGGGAGTGGTTCAACTCTATTTGGGATTTTTAGAAAAAGGGCAACGGCAAGCCGTGCCATGAGGGAATTGCAGGAACAATTACCTAAATGGAAGTTTTTCCTGGTACGGCCAATATGGAAAGGCTAAGATAAGAGTTGGAGGAACACAGATGGAAGTAACTGAAGTAAGAATTTTTCCGGTTAATGAGGAAAAATTAAAGGCCTATGTGACAATCACATTTGATGATTGCTTCGTGGTGCGCGATCTGAAAGTCATCAATGGGAATAACGGGTTGTTCGTTGCCATGCCCAGTAAAAAACGGAAAGATGGAACCTTTAAGGATACAGCTCATCCCCTGAATAATGAAACACGAAAGATGATTGAAGAAAAGGTTCTGACAGAATACGAAAAAGAGATTCGGCGTCTATAAAATCTTGTCTCTATTGGGGTGTCGTCAAGTGGTAAGACACGGGTCTTTGGAACCCGCATACGGAGGTTCGAATCCTCCCACCCCAGCCATCTGAAAGAAAAAATACAAAAAGAGAAAAAGAGCCATGAAAATATTTTGTGGAAATTCGAATCGGAAACTTGCGGAAGATATCTGTTATCATCTCGGCATCCCTCTCGGCGATGCCATCGTTCGCCGTTTCAGCGATGGAGAAATCAATATTGAAATCAATGAGAGTGTCCGTGGTAAAGATGTCTTTGTTATACAATCCACATGCTATCCTGGGAATGATAACCTCATGGAACTTCTCATCATGATGGACGCCCTAAAAAGGGCCTCCGCAAAAAGAATCAATGCTGTCATCCCATACTACGGGTATGCAAGGCAGGATCGAAAAGTCTCTCCAAGGGCACCCATCTCCGCAAAACTCGTAGCTGACCTAATAACCACCGCCGGAGCCACCCGTTTGATGACAGTAGATTTGCATGCCGGGCAAATTCAAGGGTTCTTTAACATCCCGGTGGATCATCTCTATGCCTTCCCGGTTATTCTGGATTATCTTTCCAAAAGATTCCCAAACGGTGAAAATCTCGTGATTGTTTCTCCGGATGCAGGAGGAGTAGAACGTGCCCGAGCCTTTGCCAAACGTCTGAAAGCGCGTCTGGCGATCATTGACAAGCGTCGAGAGGCCGCGAATGTCTCTCAGGTAATGAATATTATCGGTGATGTAAAAGACACCATCACGATCCTGTTGGACGATATGATCGATACTGCTGGGACAATATCCCACGCAGCCGAAGCCCTTCTCGAACACGGGGCAAATAAAGTGTTCGCCTCTGCCTCCCACCCTGTTTTATCAGGCAACGCTTTGGAGCGTCTAAAGGCTTCAAAGATTCAGGAAATCGTTGTTACCGATACCATTCCCCTAAAGAAAGAAGCCGCGGAATTCGATCGAATCAAGGTGCTTTCTGTTGCCCCACTCTTAGCCGAAGGGATAAAGAGAATCCATACAGAAGAATCAGTCAGCGCACTTTTCGTTTGACAACCTGAGAAATTAGGCTTAAATAATGATCGAATAGGAGGAAACATGGAACAGCTCGAACTAAATGCAGCTTTCAGGGAGCAAAAAAAGAAAGGGGCGGTAAAGCGATTGAGACGGAAGGGATTGATCCCAGGCATCTTTTATGGTCCAGAGTCTCAGCCTGTTCCCATAACCCTTAATCCTAAGGAGCTTGAACGGGCATTATCTACGGAGTATGGGTCTCGGGTTCTTTTGAAACTATCGATCTCTGGATATGATAAGAAAAAACGAAACGCTATGGTAAAGGATATCCAGATTGATCCTGTCACTTACCAGTGGATTCACACGGATCTGTACGGCGTGGATCTTAAACGTGAGGTGGAAGTAGAAGTTCCAATCAAACTGATCGGTGTATCCCCGGGTGTTAAAATGGGGGGTATTATGGAACAGGTTCGCCGTGAGCTCACCATTAAAGCGTTACCCAAAAATATCCCTTCCGTGATTGAAATTGACATCAGCACCTTAGGCCTCGGCGACTCAATTCATGTGGACGATATCTCCGTACAGGACTACACAATCGTCGCTGATAGCAACTTTACCATTGTTACAGTTTCGGCGCCTGAAACCGAAGAGGTAGAGGGAGAAGAGGCAGAAGAGATGACCACGGAAAAAGAAACAGTGGAAACGAAAGAATAATTGAACCCCCCGGAAAAACTTCCCGTCATCTGGATGGGATTGGGAAATCCCGGGACTGAATATATAAAATCACGCCATAATGCCGGATATAGGGCAATAGATTATATTTTGAAGACATTCGGCGGCGAGTTTGATGGAAATTTACGTAATGGGAAGGTATGGCGCAGCACCATTGGAGGGAAATTTGTGGTTATAGTAAAACCCAACACCTATATGAATCTCAGCGGCAAAGCTGCTAGGTGGATACTAATGAAAGAGGGAGTCTCTGTCGACAACCTGGTGGTTTTACATGATGACATGGATCTCGATCTTGGAAGAATAAAGATAAAGTGGAAGGGAGGGGATGCCGGGCACAAGGGGATTCGTTCCATTATAAGGTATCTGCAGACAGATAAATTTTTCAGGATACGGATTGGTATAGGCAAACCAACAGACGGTAAAGGGGGATCGGACTACGTCCTATCCGATTTCACACCAGATGAAGAGGTAAAAATCTCGCGTGTTTTGCCACACATAGCCGTTGGAATGGAGATATGGGCAGATAAAGGAACAAACTATGCGTTTAACTATTTAAATCGCAAGGACTAAAGGAGGAAATTTATGTACAATATGACAAAATTTGCCCCGATATTTGGTATTATCGGCCTTATTTTAGCGTGGATTATCTATGCTTACGTCAAAAGACAGAGTGACGGAAACGAAACCATGCGAGAAATCGCCGATATGATTCACCGAGGAGCTATGGTTTTTCTTGAAAAGGAATACTCTATCCTCGTAATCTTCATTGCAGTGGTCTTTCTTCTCATGTTCTGGAAGATCGGGATCTTTACTGCTATCGCCTTTGTTTCAGGGGCTACCTGTTCCATGCTTGCTGGTTTTTTCGGCATGAGTGCCGCCACCCGCGCCAATGTGAGAACTTCACAGGCCGCATTTAAATTCGGGCAAGCAAAAGCACTTAATGTAGCATTTTTTGGCGGGTCTGTCATGGGCTTGTCGGTCGCAAGCCTGGGATTGGTCGGTCTCGGAATCTTTTATTACTTTTTCGGGAGAGATCCCGCCACTGCTAAGATTATTAATGGCTTCGCCATGGGGGCCAGCTCAATCGCCCTTTTTGCAAGAATAGGGGGAGGAATCTATACCAAAAGTGCGGATGTGGGGGCCGACCTTGTTGGTAAAATCGAGGCTGGAATCCCTGAGGATGACCCGAGGAACCCAGGGGTTATCGCAGACAATGTAGGGGACAATGTAGGGGATATCGCGGGGATGGGCGCTGACATCTTCGAATCATACGTGGGCTCGATCGTGGCCACCATTGCCATTGGAGCTACCTCGTCCTTTGCCATTCAGACGCGCCTCCTTTACATGTCCTATCCCTTGCTGGTCGTGATGGGAGGTCTTGTCGCCTCTTTTCTAGGGATCCTTTCCATCAAGATTCTTCAGAGGATGAGCCCTCAGGCAGCCCTTCGCTATTCAACTTTCATCAGCGCCGCCTTTCTTCTGATCTTCACCTACATCATCACTGCCTCTCTTAAACTCCCTTTGGGCGTTTTCTGGGCCGTTTTGTCCGGTCTACTTACAGGTATGTTAATCGGTTTGATCACAGAGTACTACACATCAGGTAGTCCAATAAGGAGGATTGCAAAATCTTCAGAAACGGGTGCTGCAACGGTTATCATTTCCGGCCTTGCCGTAGGGTTTGAAAGCACTGCTCTTCCAGTTGTGGTCATCTGTATTGCGACCTTTATCGCTGCCAAAACGGCTGGACTATATGGGGTTGGTGTCTCTGCCGTTGGAATGCTTTCCACGGTGGGTATAACCATGTCTGTTGATGCTTATGGACCCATTGCTGATAACGCCGGCGGGATATCAGAAATGGCAGGCCTCGGGGCCGAAACCCGCAAGATCACCGATGGCTTGGATGCCTTGGGTAATACAACGGCTGCGATAGGGAAAGGATTTGCCATCGGCTCTGCTGCATTAACTGCTCTGGCCCTTTTCGCTGCATTTTCACAGACAGTCGGACTAAAAATCATCAGTATAACACAACCAAGAGTTGTCATTGGCATGTTTATCGGAGGAATTGTTCCTTTCTTTGTTGCCGCTCTGACCATGACATCCGTAGGGAAAGCTGCCTTTAAAATGGTAGAGGAAATTAGACGACAATTCCGTGAAATCCCAGGTTTGATGGAAGGAAAGGCAAAACCTGACCCGGAATCCTGTGTAGCGATTAGTACACTGGCAGCCCTTAAAGAAATGATCGTACCGGGATTAACCGCCGTCATCGTTCCCATTCTTGTAGGATTCCTTATTGGGCCACAGGCGCTGGGTGGTTTACTGGCCGGGGCCACCTTGACAGGCGTCATGTTGGCCTTGATGATGGCAAATGGTGGAGGCGCCTGGGACAATGCCAAGAAATATATAGAAGAAGGCCACTTTGGTGGAAAGGGATCTGACAGTCATAAGGCCGCGGTAGTGGGCGACACCGTAGGAGATCCCTTCAAAGATACATCAGGCCCTATCATGAACATCCTGATCAAGCTTATGTCGGTAGTTTCTTTGGTCATCGCCCCTCTCCTGATCCATCTAAAGTAAAAATGAGTTGTTTCCAGAAGAGTGGGGCAGACTACAGCAGCCTGCCCCACTCTTCCAACGGTTATGACATGGCCCGTAAAAACGTACCTGCAACAAAAATACAGGTGGTCTTTGGTCACCTCCCAAAACCAAATGCTTTTACAACACCCCTATTTATAAGGCGTTTGTTCTCTTGACAGAGAGCAAATCATGATTATATTGGCATTCGTACCAAGAAAGCTGAGGTGTTAGTATCATTGTAAGAAATTTACAAGTTTCCTTCAAAAAAAAGGTGATATCATGATAGAAATTCAAAATCTGACGAAACGTTATGGTCACATCAAGGCAGTAGAAAATGTTTCCTTTACCGTCAATAAGGGGGAAATCTTGGGCTTTCTTGGTCCAAATGGAGCCGGAAAGACCACAACTATGCGTGTTCTCACGGGGTATTTTCCTCCGACCGAAGGAAAGGTCAAGATAGCCGGAATGGATATCACGGAAAACCCCATTGAAGTCAAGCGTCACACGGGATACCTTCCTGAGAATGTCTCCCTTTATACGGATATCCAGGTCGCTAAATATTTGCAATTCGTTGGTCGGATTAAAGGGATTAAGCAACGTGTCGCCTTAAAACAGAAAGTGAACCACATTATAGAGCTTTGTGGTCTTGAAACTGTCCGGAAACGTATGATCGGAAAGCTCTCCAAGGGTTTTAGACAACGTGTTGGTTTGGCCCAGGCCCTCCTGGGCGATCCAGACGTACTGATACTTGATGAACCAACCGTTGGATTGGACCCCAAGCAGATTGTAGAAATTCGCAAACTCATTAAGGAACTGGGGGGAGAACGCACCATTATCCTGAGCACCCATATCCTTCCTGAGGTCCAGATGATTTGTGAGCGGGTGATTATTATAAACGAAGGCAAAATTGTGGCCATTGACACGCCGGAAAATCTAAACCGCCAGCTCTCAAAACAAACAACCATTCTTATGGAGATAGAAGGTGAGCCCCAAAGAGTCATAAACACCCTGAAAAACGTAGAGGGTGTCCTTGATGTCAGGAAGAAATCCAAGAAAAAGGGAAAGGTACACGAATACGAAATTGTGACAAACCCAGAAAAGGATATTCGGAAAGATCTCGCTTATACCACCCTGGAAAACCAGTTCGGACTTTATGAGATGAAGGGGATTGAAATGAGCCTGGAAGAGATATTTCTGAAACTTGTCACTCAGGAGGAACATCATGCTTAATATCGTTCCCATTTTCAAAAAAGAGGTAGGAACATACTTCCTCTCACCCATTGCATACGTGGTCATTACCATCTTTCTTGTTCTCTCAGGCTATTTTTTTTACAGCTCCGTCGCTTATTACAGCCTTATCAGTCTCCAGGCTGTTCAAAATCCATACATGGTTTCTGGATTAAACGTCACGGAAGACTTGATATCTCCTGTATTTGCAAATATTGGAATCATTGCTATGTTGATAATTCCCATGCTCACCATGCGTCTTTTCTCGGAAGAGAAAAAAAGCGGCACGATAGAGTTGCTCTTTACATATCCTCTAAGAGATCTTGATATCCTCCTTGGCAAGTTTTTCGCTGCGGTCCTTGTTTATCTAATTCCTATCGCCATCACCTTTGCCTACATCATTTTTATCCGGAACTTAACCCAGTTTCCTATTGGCCCCATCCTTGCAGGCTATCTGGGACTTATCCTAATGGGAACCGCCTTTATTGCCCTTGGAATCCTCATTTCCTCTACCACAGAGAACCAGATTGTCGCGGCAATCACTACATTCGGCCTGCTACTTTTACTCTGGGTAATAGGATGGGCATCCAGCTTTACCGGGCCTATCCTTGGTAAAATTCTCACAGAGATTTCCCTCATCAAACATTTTCAAAACTTCTCTAAGGGAGTGATTGATATCAGAGACATCATCTTTTACCTTTCCTTTACTTTTTATGGGCTCTTTTTGACGTGTCGGGTTCTTGAATCGAAACGGTGGAGGGGTTAATTATGTCAAAAAGCGAGTTTGAAAGCGGAAGTGCAAAGAGATTACGGCTGGGGGCTAATACCTTTATTTACAGCATCGTTGTTCTATCCATCCTGGTCTTTATCCAGTTGATTGCCTATCGGCATACCCGACGTTTCGATCTCACTGCTAATAAAATCCACTCTCTATCACCTCAATCTATTAAAGTTCTGAAAAACATCAGAAAAGATGTCACTATTAAGGCCTTCATGCGAGAAGGGCGAGAAAAGGAAAAATTGGCTGAACTTCTTGATCTTTATGCCTATCACTCCAAAAAGATCCACCCAGAGATCATCGATCCTGACCGTCATCCCGGAGAGGCAAAACAGTATAATGTCACAAATTATGGTACATTAGTGTTTCTTTGCGGAGATAAGAGAGAAAAGATCCTTCAGTCTACCGAAGAGGCAATCACAAACGCCATCGTCAAGGTAACACAAAAGAACAAGAAGATCATCTATTTTCTGACCGGAGATGGAGAAAAAGATATAAATAACTCAGGGAAAAACGGTTACTCACAGGCGAAGAAAGCCCTTGAGGACAAAAACTATGAAGTAAAAACCATCCTGCTTTCCCGAAGCAAGGAGGTTCCAAAGAATGCAGCTGTCTTGATCATTGCCGACCCACAGGCAGAACTTTTACAACATGAGCTTACCGCTATCAGAAGCTATTTGAAGCGCGGGGGGCATCTTCTGGTCATGATTAACCCTTATACCGCGGTCGGATTGGTTAATCTACTGAAAGATTATGGTCTTATTATCGGCAACGACATGATTGTAGACAAGCTCAGCCGTGTTCTGGGAGGTGGTTACCTTATGCCGGTAGTGATTAAATACGGTGATCACCCAATTACCCGAAACTTCAATATGATGACCTTTTACCCAACGGCAAGGAGTGTCCAGGTAATGAAAGGGAAAAAAGCAGAGACGGATTTCAAGCTTACAATCCTGGCAAAAACCAGCAAAGAGAGTTGGGCAGAAACAAACAGAAAAATGCTCGAATCCGGAAAGGCTCAGTTCGACAAAGGAAGGGATTTGCCCGGCCCTGTGCCCCTAGCGGCAGTGTGTGAGGTGACCCCAGAGGGAATGACCAAACTAACAGGAAAATCAAGAGAAAAAAGACGCCCGAAAATCGTTGTCGTGGGAGACCCCGATTTTGTAACGAACAGTTATTTCGGACTTTCCGGTAACGGAATATTCTTCACAAACATCGTTAACTGGTTGGCGGAGGAAGGCATTCTCATCGCCATTCCACCGAAAAATACTGAAAACCAACCTCTCACGCTTACCCGAAACCAGGGCCTCTTCTCCTTCTGGGTCAACGTGGTCGGAATCCCCTTAGTGATCATAATCATCGGGGTTGTCGTGTTCATCCGTAGGAGGGTCATGAGATGAGAGGGTTCAGGCGTTCTCTCATTGGATTCATTATCCTTGCCCTGGTGGGTGGATACTACTATTTTTACGAAATCAGGTATCGGGGGCGACGGGAGAAAAAGAAGGAACTAAGCGAAAAGATCTTTCCGGTGAAGAAAGATGATGTTACAAAAATCATTTACCAAAAGGGAAAAAGTAAAATCACTCTGGAACACCAGGGAAATGTCTGGAAGATTGTAACTCCCATAAGGGCTAGGGCCGATGAAAAGGTTGTAAGCTCCCTTCTCAAAACACTTCCCGAACTTAAAAGTTTTCGTAAACTCTCGGATGTAAAATGGGATAATCCTATATTTGGTTTTACAAAGAATTCGGCAAAAATAACCCTGTTCGACAAAAAAGGCAACAGATATTTCGCAACCTTCGGCGGTAAAAATCCTACAAACAGTTATTTTTACACCCTTAAAGGCAAATCAAAAACGATCTTACTCGTGTGGGTCTATCCTGATAAACTATTGAATGAAGGTGTTTATAATTTCAGATTTAAAAAGATCTTACCTCTTTCATCGGATATTGTGGAAGGCATCCATTTTAAAAAGGATAATTTGGACATCACGCTGCAAAGAGAAAAGGGACACAAATGGAGAATTCTAAAACCCATTACTGCAAAAGGGGATCGATACGCTATCGAAGGATTTATTTCCACAGCAACCGAGGAAAAGGTTATTAGATTTTTGGACCATCCGCCCAAAAAACCTGAAATGTTTGGATGGGATCATCCCCGTATGATGATAACCTTTAACTGGCATTCTACCCAAAAAACACAGGAGGGAAAAGGCCGTAAATACATAAAAACAGCAACCATCCTTATAGGAAAAAATCGAGACGCTTCCCATGTTTATGTAAAGATAGCTAGTAAACCTACCATTATGATTGTAAAGAATGATTACGTAAAGGAACTTGACAAAAAACTCTTTGATTTCAGGGATAAAAACGTCTGGAATTTTGAAATCGATAATGTAACCAGCGTCAGGTATGAAAACCCAGACGCTCACCTAATTATCGAAGCCAAAAAAATCCCAAAGAAAGATGAATGGGAAATCATCCAACCGATAAAAACCCTTGCTGACACAACATCCGTCGAAGACTGGTTGTGGGATCTTACAGGCTTTCGAATCAAGCAATTTCTTACCGAATCAGAGCTTTCTGAACTGACAAGGGGTACCCTCCCCTCATACAAACGCCTCTTTGTGATTACAACCAAAAAGTCCGGGACGCCATTAAAATTGAAGCTCTACCACATCGGAGATAAATGGATCGCCCATACAACGGAAACCCCCAATTGGTACGATGTGTTGAATCCCAAAGATGTTCCTAAAACATTTAAGACAGTTTTCGAATTAAGATACCGAAAACTTCTCAAATTCAATGATACAGACGTTACAAAACTTGTCATAACGAAAGGGAAAAAGCCTTTCATCTATAAAAAGAAAAGGAATCTCTGGTATCACCTTATAAAAAATAAAGAAAGGAAAGTTCCCAACATTGATGTGCTGAATTTCCTATGGGAGCTCAGCGATCTCAAGTATACAAAACTTTTAGATGAGCTGCCAGAGAAAAACATTTTTTCAGAGGCGGTTCAAGTAGCTCTTTTTAAAAAGGGGGAATTACCCCTTGGACATCTTTCCTTCGCCTTGGATCCAACGGGCAAGGGAATATACTTTAAGGTCCAAGGCAAAAACAAGATCTACTTCATCGACAAGCAAGGGACAAAAAAATTTGAAAATGCCTATCATAAGCTGATAAATCCTGAGAAAAAGGAGTAAAGGATGGGCTGGATGAGCGAGCCATTTAAGAAGGATAAACGTTATCTTATGCTTCAACTAAAGCGAGGGAAGATAAAACTCCATGACATTGACACCATTCTTTCCTCTCTCCCGAACGTCTCATCAAAGGCTCAAATCTTTGAAGGAGACGATCATGACAACCCATCAGGGAAACTTCACAAACACTTTGAAGATAGTCATCCATTGAAATCCAAACAAGAAGGAGATCAAGATTAGATGCCTCTATATGAATATGAGTGCCTCGAGTGCCAAAAACGGTTTACTAAGATTGTCCTTCCATGGGAAAGGGATAAAATCGTTGAGTGCCCAAACTGCCACGCTAGGAAAGTCAGGAAACTCATATCAAATTTTTCCTATCACCAAAACGAACAGGACAGAATGGAAAGGATAGACACCAGTGCTCCAAGAGATGACAGCTATTACCGAGATGATCGGAACATTGGCCTGTGGGCAAAAAAAAGGGCTAAAGAACTG
>JALTIG010000284.1 GCA_027004185.1 bacterium
CCATACCCTCGCTGATGGGATGCTCCCCTGCCACGTAAAAAATGACCCCCGTTTTCATACTCTCACCTCCTTCCGTCTACCTTTAGACATAAAAAATCCCCCGAACTTACGTTCGGGGGTGCCGTTTTTCACCCAAACCTTACAGTTACAACCCCTGCCCCGTTCCTCGAAGGCATTTAACAGAGTTGTTATTCCATCGGTAGGTCTTCTGACTTCCGGATCTCCCTACTGGCCGCACCTTCCCACCGGACCTTCCTCATCCGGAAGTGGCCATCTGCAGCTGTCGTCCCCGGTTACAGCGGCGGGCCCGTACCGGATTCTCACCGGTTTCCCTTGCTCCGACGGAGAACACCTTAATACATTTCTCCAATAACAAAGAAGATCCTTTCTGTCAAGATGTTTTGTGATCTAAATCTCCTTAACTCTTTTAATTTTTCATTTCATTCTCAATTCCACCACCTAAGTAGACACGTTTCCGTGATGATCTATTTTCATAGATAATTATCTCTCAACTGTGCCCTTTTTAAAGGAAAATAAAAATACTTGACAGTATCTTACAAAAACAATATATTTCCATCTCCGATTACGCGTTTATTTCAAAAATAAGAGGGCTTGTATGTTCGAAAGGGCATATGAAGAAAAGAAACCAAAGCCAAAAAGCGTATTAAGGTGTGATAATTACCTAAAATATGCAGGGATTCATTTACTCCTCGACTTCTGGGGGGCTCGGAATCTGCAAGATATTGATTTTGTCGAGAAGGCCTTTCGAGATGCAATCGACGCATGTGGCGCCACCCTTCTGCAGATAAAATTTCATCATTTCTCTCCCTATGGGGGGATCTCAGGAGTCGCTATCGTCAAGGAATCACACTTAAGTATTCACACTTGGCCTGAGTACGATTATGCAGCGATAGACATCTTTGTATGTGGTGATATCAATCCCTACACGGCTATCCCCGTTCTCAAGAAGTACTTTTCCCCGTCTAAGGTTCAGATCATGGATGTCAAAAGAGGGATATTTGATGAACTACTTTAGAGAAGAGCTTTATGGTACCTCTTATTTACAATCCCTTTCCATTGATCGTCCTATTTTCTCAGGGAGATCCGAACATCAAAAAGTGATGTTATTCGAAAACAGGGTCTTCGGTAAGGTTCTCGCTCTGGACGATATCGTTCAGACGACAGAAAAAGATGAATTTATCTACCATGAGATGTTAGTTCATGTGCCCATCTTTGCTTACCAGAAAGCAAGAAAGGTTTTGGTTATCGGTGGAGGGGATGGTGGAGCCATTGAGGAAATTTTCAAACATCCATTCATCGACAAGGTGGTGATGGTCGAAATTGACAAAATGGTAGTGAACCTGTCAAAGAAATATCTCAGAAAAATATGCAAGAGTGCATTTTCAGACAAAAGATTAGAGCTTATCTTAGAGGATGGGGTAAAATACGTTTCTTCCACCAGGGAAAAGTTTGATATCGTGATTGTTGATTCTCCCGATCCCATTGGCCCTGGCAAGATGCTCTTTTCCGAAGAATTTTATCACGGGGTTCACAATGTGCTTAAGGATAAAGGGGTATTTGCCCGTCAAACAGGCTCCTCTTTTCTACAACGAAGGGAACTACAGGAAAGCATGAAAATCCTAAACAAGATTTTTGATTTTGTTGCCCCTTATGTAGCAGCTGTTCCCACATACGTAGGTGGGTTTTTTACCTTTGTCCTGGGTCTGAAAGGGAGAAAGGGTCTGCCTGACTTTTTATCTATGAGGAAATCGTTTGAAGCTTTTGACCTTGAGACAAACTACTTTTCTCCAGAAATAGCAAATGCTGCTTTTGTGTTGCCAAGATATATCCATAAGTCCCTGAGTAACTTCGAAGAAACTTAAGGAGCAAACCATGGCTGGCTACCTATCCGAAGATGATTATGGAATGGAGCTCGTTCTTGATCTTTATGGGTGTGATCCCCAGAAAATCCGCTCAAAGGAAACCCTAAAGTTGTTTGTTGATGAGTTGTGCAAATTGATCGGAATGGAAAAATACGGAAGCTGCTATTTACCCTACTTCGGCTTGAATTCCAAGCATACGGCTGGCTATTCGCTACTTCAGTTTATCGAAACAAGTTCGATAACGGGACATTTCGCTGAGGCAACCAATGCCGCCTACATCAATATCTTCTCATGCAGGGAATTTGACCCCGAGAAGGCCGCTGAGTTTACAAAGGAATTCTTCAAGGCCAATCAAATCAAAAAGAGTCTGTACATACGACATTGAACTAACAGTCCTGATTTCCCGCACTTCAGAATCCATGAATCGCGGGTTCCTTTGGAGAGAGGTGCTTCTTTTGAGGAGCCTTCGCAAAGATTCGGGCTTCCTCAAATAACAAATGGTTTTTGATCTCACTATCCATCTAAAATAGATACCAAAATCTCGATTGATACTGCCAGAAGGTTAAATATAGGTCTGAAGGTTATGGGTATCACCACCCGAGATATGATCATCTTCCTTATCATGGACGGCGACTATTTGAACATGCTGGCTCGTGAGAACCTTGGCATTCCAGTGGGAGCCAGTCTCCCGATTTTCATGTTAAACCTAAGTGGAACCGACATTCAGACTTTGGCATATTTGGAAATACAATCAATAAAAAAATCCTTAAGCTGTCGGGCTAAATAAATGGTTTTCTTAAGCATGCACCACACCTTGTTCCTATCTTCCCCTATAATGTCACAGACAGTATGAACCGGCATATAGGCGCATAACTGAAGTATCATATGTCTCTTGCATACCAGGGCTCCTCTATGGATAGGACCTCCTCAAATACCTTGTCCATCATATCTATTCCTCCTCTTATGTTTTCTAATCCCCTTCCTTTCTCTATACCAGCAGCCCCTACCATAAAACCCCTACCCACTTAAATCGGGATAGAACCGAAAAAGGCATACCGGCACGACGCCACGCGAACTTTACGTACCGTATGATCGTGAAGAAAGATAGGAGCCTTTCCGCTATTCGATGGGAGCATTAAGCTTACAGCATAAGAGAAACGGCCATGGCACCGGAAACGCTCATAGTACACCCACCTATCAACCGAAGCGACCATTAAACCCATCCGATATCCGATAAACGAAAGAAGTGCTCCATACCATTGATTCCGATTCTATTCTATGAGGATGTCGAAGTTCTCTTTTTTTCGTTTATCTGTTTGATTGACAACCTTTCTGCTTTTATATACACTTCACCAAATGTTTATGAGGAATGGAAAATGGAAAAAGAGATGTTGCAATATTTCAAACTTATTCTGACCAAACGCTTACAGGAACTCCTTCAAGAGGCGGGAAAGACTGTAGACGACCTGAATGAGGCAAGAGTGAGGTTTCCCGATCCGACGGATGGTGCTTCAGCTGAATTTGACAGGGATTTTCTTCTCAGAATCCGCGATCGCGAAAGGAAATTAATCAAGAAGGTCCAGGACGCGCTGGAACGAATTGACAATGGAACCTATGGAATCTGTGAGTCCTGTGGGGGAAAGATTTCTGAGGAAAGGCTGAAGGCCCGCCCAGTTACAACCCTATGTATCAAGTGTAAAACAAAACAGGAAGAAGAAGAAAAACGCCTTGGGGAATGAATCCTCATTGTTTCCACACTCTCTTCCATAACGTTTAAATAAGGCCCGATCGCATGCCTGAATTTCGTAAAGATCCAGTGGTAGGAAGATGGGTGATTGTCTCAGCCGAGCGGGGGACTCTACCATCAGATTATGCCACAAAGAAGGATAAAGGAGAAGGGTGGTTCTGCCCTTTCTGCATGGGGAATGAATCAATGACCCCTCCGGAGATTTTCGCTTTCCGAAAGGAAGGAACGGAACCGGACAGTCCTGGCTGGAACATTCGGGTGGTCCCGAACAAATTTCCACTTTTTAGTTCGCAACCCCACAGAGGGATGGAGCGCGAGCGCGAGGGGATCTTCGACAAGATGAGTGGGGTAGGAAAGCATGAGATCATCATTGAATCACCGGATCATGACAAAGAATTAACCGATCTGCCTCTTACTACACTTAAAAAAATTCTATTTGTTTATAAAATGCGCACAGAAGAACTCTCAAAAGATCCAAGATTTAGATATGTGGTTATATTCAAAAACCGTGGTAGGGAAGCAGGAGCATCCTTGGAACATTCCTATTCCCAAATAATTGCTCTACCCATCGTTCCAAAAGGGATATTAGAGGAATTGAACGGTGGGAAAAGGTACCATAGAGATCACGATCGGTGCATTTTTTGCGACATGGTGGAACAAGAATGCCAAAGCGGCTTGCGTATAATTGAAGAGAATGAAGATTTTATTACCTTTGCTCCTTTTGCCGCCAGGTTCCCTTTTGAAACGTGGATCATGCCAAAAGTCCATATGTCCAACTACCGTATGATACAGCAACATCAATATCAAACACTCGCGATTTTACTCTCAAGCACACTGAAAAAATTGGACATAGCGCTCAGTAATCCCCCCTATAACCTGGTGTTTCATTCGGCCCCGATCCTGGGAGAAGATCTGCCTTACTTTCACTGGCACATAGAAATCATACCAAGGGTCAGTAAAATGGTTGGTTTTGGATGGGGAACTGGCTTTTATTTCAACCCTACTCCCCCAGAGGAGTCAGCCGCATGCCTTCGTGGAGTATCAGTCACATGACCATGAGGAATAAGGCGAAAAAGATTCTCGTAGTTGATAACGATGAAAGCACGATAAACATGTACAAAATGAGACTTGAGCACGCGGGGTACATGGTGAAGGCAGCTACTTCCGGCAGGCAAGCGTTGGGAGTAATGGAAACCTTTCAGCCCGATCTTTTGACATTAGACATCAGGATACCAGGAATGAACGGGCTTGAAACATTGAACGAGATAAGAAAAAATTATTATGCACTCCCTATCATCCTATGTTCCGCTTATGGCGAATATAAGCTGGACTTCAAAAGCTGGGCCGCCGATGCCTTCATCATCAAGTCTTCCGGGACTGAAGAATTGGTAAAGACGGTTAAACGCCTCCTCAAAGAGAAAGGATGAGCCATGACGATAAAAAAAGCTGTGATTCCGGCAGCCGGTTTTGGGACACGTTTTCTACCTGCCAGCAAGGCAGTTCCCAAAGAACTATTACCCATCGTGGACAAACCAACGATTCAGTACATTGCCGAGGAGGCAATCGATACGGGAATCACGCAGGTTATCCTCGTAACGGGACGTGAAAAGGGATCCATCGAAGATCATTTCGATATCTCTTTTGAATTGGAACACCACCTACGGTCTAAGGGGAAAAATGATCTTCTAAAAATAGTCCAAGAAATTTCCGAGATGGTTCAGATCGTTTCTATTCGACAAAAGATGCCCCTCGGACTTGGGCATGCTATCCTTTGTGCCAAACAGATCGTGGGGGACCATCCTTTCGCGGTTCTTCTCGCAGATGATATTGTGGACGCGACTCCCCCCTGCCTACGGCAAATGATTGATGTTTACAATAAACTGGGGAAAGGGATCATCTTAGCAATCAAGGAAGTACCCAGAGAGGAAGTGTACCAGTATGGAATCATCGACGGAGAGCTGATCGAAGACCGGCTTTACACAGTGAATTCCCTTATCGAAAAACCTTCGGTTGAGGAATCACCCTCAAACCTGGCTGTTATTGGTCGGTACCTGTTACCACCTGAGATCTTTGAGGTATTAGAAGGCCTACCACCTGGCAAAGGTGGGGAGATACAATTAACAGATGCCATTGCCCGTTTGGGCGAAACCTACCCTGTCTATGGATACCGGTTTAGAGGGGAACGATTCGACGCGGGCGATAAAATGGGCTTTTTCATCGCGAACGTCAAGTTTGGTCTTAAACATCCGGAACTAGGCCCTCGTATCTCCGAATTCATCTTGAAAACAGCGGAGGAAATTCAAAAGGGTTATGAAACGCATTAATCCCCTTGCCCTTTTCTTAGGGATATCTCTCCTCTTGTTCCCCATACACGTGAGGGCGTATCTCCTTTCACCCAATTTTGTTCTTGAAAGAATGGTCAGGAATTACCGGTCCGTACAGGGAATTACCGTAACCCAGAGGATCGATGCCTTTGGGGAAGATACGGTTATCCCTTTCGCCTCGCTGGATGAAAGGGTTGAGATGTTTCCATTTGTCTCCATGAAGATATGGGTAAGAGGAAAGGTTATTTCGTCAGGAGAGAAACTTCCTCCGGAGCTGGGTGCCAGCCGCTTTCTAATTAAAGAACAGCGTCGCTTCGGATTCTATAAAGACGTCTTTCTCATCCATGAGGTTAACTTACTCAAAGCCCTCCTTGAAAGGCTGAGCGTTCCTTCGTTCCACAGCAGGTTGAGCTTAATGTACCCAAATATTGCTTACCAGATAGGGGCATCTCCCGAGGGAGAGCCCCCTGTAGGGATTTGGATTGATAAGCAGCGTTTTATCCCCCTGAAATTGGTGGGAAGGCCTGCCAACCAACCAGGTAGCACAACATCCAATGAGAAGGTAAAAATCCTTTACAGTGACTATCGTCTGCTCAAGAACAAGATATGGTTCCCTTTTGAAATAAAATTTTATGTGAACGGGAATTTGTCGCTGAGGATCAAGGTCTTCTCAGTAACGCTAACCGAATATTAACAAGGGATGTGTAAATGAAAGGTAAAGATATCTTAGAAAAGCTCCAATCCATCGCCAGGGATCCCTTTCCATACTTGAAAGCCAAACGGAAAAAGGGCCAACAGATCATCGGTTCCCCCCTCGCCGACGTCCCCTCTGAGATGATTTATGCAGCGGGGTTTCTTCCTGTTACGATTCTTGGGACAAATCAGCCCATCGTTAAGGCGAGTGCCCATCTGCCGGATAATGCCTGTTCTCTTTCACGCAGCAATCTGGAACTCGTTCTAAACTACGAACCAGATACTTTCGATGGTTTTGTCTTCCCACAGGTGTGTGACACCACACAGCACCTGTCGGATATCTGGAAAATGACAATCCCGGCAAAATTTTTTGGGAGCTTTCTGATCCCCAGGCAAGTGGACCGGAAAAGCGCTCGTCACTGGTTTTATACGGAGACGCAAAGGCTCAAAAGACAATTAGAAAGATATTCTGGGCAACCAATCACTGGAGAAGCCTTAGCAAAGAGTTTTCAACTCTATAACGAAAATCGAAGCCTTTTAAGAAAAATATACGAGATGAAAGTGCAAGCCCCACAGATTGTTTCAAACCGGCAGCTCTTCGACCTTATACGTTCCTTCTGCTTCATGGATCCGGAGGATTATATTCCTCTTCTTAAAGAGCTTGTATCGGATCTAGCCATAATAATACCTAATACTCAAGAGTCAAAGAGAGTTGTTCTTTCCGGAATTGCCGTGGAACCTACCGAACTGTTTGATATTCTTGACGAGTTGAAAACAAGTGTTGTGGCAGATGACCTCATTGTAGGCAGCCGAATGATAGCATACGATGTTCCTGAAACAGATGACCCCATCGAAGGATTGACCAAGCGGCATTTTGCCAAAAGCCCCTTCTCCCCCATCAGGGATGTGGGAACTCGACTCTATGACCATCTCCTTCAACTTGTAATGGAAACAAAGGCTGAAGGTGTTGTCTATTTTCACATTAAATTTTGTGAATCACAGGATTATGATTTACCGGACTTGAAGGCAATCATGAGGGACAGAAAAATCCCTATGATTGTCCTGGAAACAGAATATCAAACCGCAGCAAAGGCACAAACGAAAACGCGGTTGGAGGCCTTTGTGGAGTCTCTTTATGGGGAGCAGATCAATGGTTGAAACATCGTCCAAGATGACAGCAAGGGAATTTTCAAGACAGCTTACAAAAGATTACTATGAAGGGGCAAAACATGCCCATGAAGAGGGAAAATACATCGCTTACACCACGGCCGTTTCCCCCGCCGAGCTTTTTTACGCCCATGATATCATTCCAATCTACCCAGAAAACCACTCTGTAATGATGATTACGCGCCGAATGACTGCAGAGTTGTCTAAATCGATTGAGCGAAAAGGTTATACATCACACCTTTGCGCCTATGCAAGAAGTGACCTGGGATTTCGGGAGTTGCATAAAAGCCCCATCGGAGGGATCCCTGACCCTAACTTTCTCCTTGCCTGCAATGCCCAGTGTTTTACCTTGACAAAATGGTTCGAGGTCCTGTCGCGCCGTTATAATGCCCCATTATTTGTTTTCGATACGCCTCAGTTCATTCGTGATAAAGAAGCCAGAGAAGAGATCATCAAGTATGTCATGGAGCAGATCTACGAGATGATTGAGTCTCTCGAAATGATCACTGGGAAAAAGTTTGACTTTGACCGCCTCAGGGAAGTAGTGGAATACTCCCGTCAAGCAAGTGTCCTTTATAAAAGCTATCTTGACCTGGCCGCGTACAAGCCTTCTCCAATTAGCATCTTTGATGCCCTGATTAACATGGCCATCACCGTTTATCTTCGTGGTACCCCACAGGCAGTTGAATTCTACAGGCTGCTGCTGGATGAAACCATGGAAAACAAGGTCAAGAAGGGCATTGGGGTGATTCCGGACGAAAGATATCGGTTGTACTGGGAAAACCTTCCCATCTGGTTCAAGTTCAAGGATCACTTTAACCTTCTAGCCTCCTATGGCGCCGTGATTCTCACCTCCTTATACGTTCATGCCTGGAGTTATGATTTTGATCCGTCTGATCCAGTTCGGACATTAGCGGAAAACTATGCATCGGTGTTTTCAAACGTGGAACTGGAGGAAAGGGCAGAAATGGCTTTGGACCTGTTTAAAAGATACTCTCTAAACGGAAACCTCATGTTCCTAAACCGGAGCTGCAAAGCAGTCTCTTTTGCTATACACGAGCTCCGGGATATCATCACAAAAAAAACGGGCGTCCCGGCCCTGGTTTTTGAAAGTGACATGGGAGATCCACGATTCTACAGTGAATCACAGATCAGGACCCGTATTGAAGCCTATCTGGAAACTCTAGACCAACTTTCTTATGAGCGGGAAAGAGGTCTTAGGGATTAAGAGGGTCCTCTGGGGGGCAGTATAAAAATTGACAACTACCTGAAAACATGGCTAAAAAGCTTCTTGACAGAGCGGCATTTTGGTGTTAAAAATCACCCGATTAGTAAATCACCATATTTAACCTTTAACAGAAGGAGGGCAGTATGAAAAAGTTTATGGTGTTTGTTGTGGCATTGTTTTTGGTGTTGGGATGTTTCACAGGGGCAATGGCCTCTGAAGTCAAGGTGGGAGCTTTAATGGCCTTTACCGGGCCATTGAAGGAATTTGGCCCTCTTATCAGGAACGGAGCAGTTCTTGCTGAAGAGCAACTTAACAAGGCCGGATTGAAGGTTAAGTTGATCCAAGAGGATACTGAAACCAACCCAGTAGCGGGCATTAATGCAGCCAAAAAACTGGTCAACATCAGTAACGTCTCCGCTATCATCGGAGCCCTTTCCAGCGGTGTGACCATCTCTGTAGCCGAATCGGTTACAATTCCCAACGGCGTCTTGTTGATTTCTCCAGCATCAACTTCCCCCTTAATTACATACTTACCGGCGGATAAGGGGAAGGATCTTCTGTTTAGAACCTGCCCATCAGATGCCCTGCAGGGGATAGCAGCGGGTCAAGTAGCGGCAAAGCGCTACAAAACAGCATCTATCATTTATGTTAACAACCCCTATGGGCAAGGACTTGCCAACGAATTCAAAAAGTCTTTCGAGAAAAACGGGGGTAAGGTACTTACAATGGTTCCCATCGATAACAAAACACAGGAAACATACACCGCTGAGTTAAAAAAGGCATTGCAAAACAAACCAGATGTCTTGTGCGCCTATACCTATCCTCAGCACGCCAGGATCTACCTCAAAGAGGCTATTGAATTTTATAAGTTCAAACATTTTCTCTTCTGTGACGGCACAAAATCACCGGGCCTCATAAAGGCGATAGGAGCAAAGGAACTGGAAGGGGATATTGGAACAGCCGCGGCTTCTTTAACAGGTAAGGCCGGTGAGATATTTAATAAAGCTTTTAAGGCAAAGTTCGGAAAGCTCCCTTCAATTGCATATGTCTCAAATGCCTATGATGCCATGGCCGTGATTGGGCTGGCTTCTTACGCTGCGAAAGTCAAAGGGCTTCCCATAACTTCCAAGAATATTCGTGACAATCTACGCGCCGTTGCCGATCCTCCGGGCGTTGAGGTTTATCCGGGTCAGTTCAAAAAGGCCTTCAGACTTCTCAAGGAAGGAAAAAAGATTAACTATGAAGGGGCCGGTGGGTCTGTAAACTTTGACAGCCATGGGGACGTCAAAACCCCCATTGAAATCTGGGAGTACACAGGAGGCAAGATCAAAACCGTCAAGGTCGTCACGGTAAAATAGGATTGAACATCCGCAGCTATGGATGACAAATGTTGGGGGGGAGCATGACATGCTTCCCCCCCTTCCTATATGTTGGAAATAACCTGGGTAAGGTAAAAAGAACACGAAGGTTTTATATTCGCCAAAGAGGGTGGTCAGGAGTGAGCGAAATAGCCCGGAACTTTCCAAAGATGGGTCTGGTTCAACAAGAACTGTACACCAAGGAAGTGAAAGACCTGTCAAGCGCTGTTCGTCGGGAGCTTGATCGGGTCACACGTGACATCAAAATCCACACGGGAATGAGAATAGCCATCCCCGTGGGAAGCCGAGGGATCGATCGGATCGACGAGGTCATCAAGGCCGTTGCCGATTATCTAAAAGATCTAAAGGCTAATCCCTTTATTTATCCTGCCATGGGAAGCCACGGTGGGGCAACGCCAGAAGGACAGAAATCGATCTTGAGGCACTATGGAATAACCGAGAAAGAGATGGGTATTCCAATTTACGCCTCCATGGACGTGGTGAAACTTGGCGTAACCTCACGAGGTGTACCCGTATTTATTGACAAACACGCCTACTATGCCGATGGTTTGGTAATCATCAACCGCATCAAGACCCACACAAAATTCACAGGAGAGGTTGAAAGTGGTCTATTTAAAATGATGGCCATTGGTATGGGGAAACACAAAGGAGCCAGCATCTACCATCAGGCGGCGGTGGATCATGGTATGGAATCAATCATTCTGGATGCTGGCAATATGGTTTTGAGAAAATGCCCGGTTCTTTTTGGATTGGGAATCGTGGAAAATGGGGTGGACCGTATCACGAAACTTGAAGCATTCTTGCCGGATGAAATGCTTGAAGGCGAAAAAAGACTTCTTAGGTTTTCCAAGAAGGTCATGGCAAAGATCCCTTTTGACAGCCTTGATCTGTTGATTATCGATGAGATAGGTAAAGATATCAGTGGAACGGGAATGGACACCAAGGTCGCTGGACGTCACCGGGATCTTATAGGGGATTTCTGGATTCATCCCCACCCCAAACGGATTTTTGTTCGGGGCCTCTCACCAGCCTCCGACGGGAATGCTACTGGGATAGGATTGGCCGATTTCACAACAAGATCTTGTATCGAAAAGATTGATATGCATAAGACCGCTATCAACTGCCTAACAGCCCTTTCTCCAGAGAAGGCCGCACTACCTCTTTCCTTTCCCACCGATAGGGAAGCTATCTTTCAGGCGCTTAAAACCGTTGGATTAAAGCCTACCGAATCGCTTCGGGTTGTCCATATCAAAAATACCTTACAACTTCAGAAGTTTGCGATTTCAGAAGGACTCAGGTATGAACTTTCAAAGTTCCCGAGAATTTCACAGATCACACCGTTCAGAGATATGGCTTTCGACAGGGATGGAAATCTATTATCCCCTTTTTAATATTCATTAACCAACAAACGTCAAAAAGATCTAATTTAAATTGGATAAGGACAATTGGACCTTAGAGCATGCAGAAGCGGTATCCTTCACTGCAAACAATATAGAATCGCAAGCTCGAAATCACGTTTTTTTCTAATCATTCTTAGGTGTTATTATTTTTTCCACAAATATTGTGGATAACATGTTGAAATGCTTGTGCGCATCTTGTCTATCCCCCTTATTTTTTTAGGAAAAGAGCATTTTGCTCACAGGGTGATCCGGCAGTAATTGCCTGTGATTACAGTAAGTTATCAGTCTTAGCCTCGTGCAGTTTAAAAAGGTACCAATGTGTAAAAGGAAGAAAACGCACTTTAAGGAAGGTGTGGATAACATGTGAATAACTAAAGAACTTACATATCGGAATAGCTTTAAAGATATAAATTAACTCTTTTAACCAGTGAACTTTTTTCTCAGGAAGGTTAAGATCGCTTTGGAAGCCTTACAACATAAGGGAAATTCACGGGATGAAAAAATGAAAAAATACTTGCTACCTCCTCCCATTTTTGTTAAACTTTAAGTAAAGGTTGATTATGAAAGAAATAAGATCTAAATATATGCCCGGTGTTGATAGACATTTACTGCTGTTCTTCGCAGGAATGATATGGTTAGGGGTAGGAATGCTACTTTTACATTTTTCCTTTTTATGGTTGCATTCCCTTCCCATGAAATCACTGGTTTTCTTTGCAGGAATGGGAATTGTTATCGCCCTAACAATCAGCAGATTTGGATTCTCCAGGATCGTGGATAAAAACGTGAACCGTATCCTACCCATGGAAGGGAAACGGTGTGCCTTCGCCTTCATGTCATGGAAAAGTTATCCTCTTGTGGCAATCATGGTCACGGTGGGAATCCTTATCCGTCGTTCCGTTGTCCCAAAACCTTACCTCTCACTGCTATACACAGGAATTGGTTTAGCATTGATCATTTCGAGTTTTCGGTATTGGAAGGTATTCTTAAGTCTCGTTCGCAAAAATAATTTATAAAACTACCTCTACCTTTATCTCGCTATCACATAGAAAAAGGGTTAGGTTGGCATTAAGAAAAATGTAATGAAAATGCTCATCCCAACAGAAGGTCCTAATATTAAATCACGTATCGCTAAGCGCCTGGGAACAGCCCCATTCTTTCTGATTCTGGACACCGAAACCATGGATACTGAGATATTGCGTTCTCCTGTCGATCAAACAACGAAAGGCAGTGGGATGCAAGCAGTCGTTTTGGCAATAGAAAAGCGGGCATCCATCGTTGCTGCAGATTACTGCAGCCCCATCGTGGAGAAATACTTGAAAGCCAATGGGATAAGACTCTTAAAGGGGTTTCGCGGGACAGTGGACAATGTTGTCAACCAACTTCAAAGGGAAGCCTTGGCCCCCCGAACTATAGAATCCCAAGGGACTATGGAAGAAAGAAGGTCTTTTTATGCTGCTCTCTTCCAGGCCTCTAAACAGTTTAGCACGATTATTCTTCTGGTTGTCGGGGTCATTGGCCTGATCGGTCTCTTAAATGCCTTTGTCCCAAAAAGGCTTCTCCTATCCCTTTTCCCCGGCAATAAAGGGTTAGATACCCTGACAGGAGCCTGTCTTGGAAGTATCTTTGCTGGAAACCCCATTAATAGTTACATCCTTGGGAATGCCTTGCTGGAACGAGGTGTGAGTCTCTTCGGGGTCACGGCCTTTATCGTTTCATGGGTAAGTGTAGGCATTCTTCAACTCCCTGTTGAGGTCAGTGCCATGGGGAAACGTTTTGCCATAGCTCGCAACCTTCTTTCATTTATGATGGCCATATGTGTTGCAATTTTTACAGTTATCTGTTTAGAACTTCTCTCAGGAGGAGGCTTTTGACTCAAAAAGGCACCAAAAAAAGTTTGAAAAGAATGAAGCGAAACCAACCTCTTGGTTTTCTTACTGGTGTTTTTATCATTTATCTCTGTCTCTATGGAATATCGCCTGACAAAACGATGTTAGCCCTCAGAAACAGTTGTGCTCTTCTGTACCAGATAACGATTCCTCTGTGCATAGTCTTCTTTTTCATGGTCCTAATGGATTATTTTTTGCGATCAAACAAAATCGTTAAGATTCTCGGCAAGAAATCAGGATTTAAAGGTTTTTTACTTGCAGCCATGGCCGGGGTTTTCTCCGTTGGCACTATCTTTGCGTGGTACCCCTTGTTAGAGGATCTGAAAAAAAGGGGGGCTTCCAACGCAACCCTCGCAACCTTTCTATGTAATCGCTCTGTAAAACCATTTCTTATTCCTGTGATGATCTCTTACTTTGGCTGGCTGTACGTCGTACTCCTTACCCTTTTTACGGTGCTTGGTGCCGTGGCCGTTGGTATTGGAGTTGGCGCATTTGCCGAAAATCATTAAATTGGAATCTTTCAAGGTTACCACTTTAAACTCATCTTATGTATTGGGTTGATTGCTTTACTTCTCTGGCTACCAAAAACTTTCCTGGTATAGAAGAATGGACCCTCAAAAAACTGGCCTTTTTTGGGGAAGAGCTCCTGAAGTGGAACCGGTCTATCAACTTAATATCACGCAAGAACTCTGAAAAGCTTCTCGTGAAGCTCATCATCGATTCACTCCTTCTTCTGAACATCATAAAGGGCTCTGAAACGTTTTTAGATATTGGGGCAGGCGCGGGGTTTCCCTCGATTCCCGTGTTGGCGGGAAGCCAAGCGAGGGGAACTTTGGCAGAAGCCAGACGAAAACGGGCGACGTTCCTGAGACATATCCTTCAAGCCCTTGCGTTTCCCAATGCCCGGGTTCTCAGACAAGCTATTACGCGCAACACTAAATTGGAGGTATCGGACTTTGATTATATATGGTCTAAGGCGGGTCTCCCCTTGGAAGAACTTTTTGTTTGTGCCGATAACTGGCTGCGGCAAGGCGGATGTCTCCTTGTCTTCCGCCCATTCCGAGCTCAGAAAGAAAAAAACCTCGTGATAGATCAGGCCCGGTCCTTTCACCTGACCTATGAGGAAACCAAGATCTATGAAATTCACGAGATCTCACTTATAAGAACCTTCACTCTCTTTAAAAAATCCAGGGTGTAATGAACCACACCGTAATAAGCCACAGGGTATCAAAACGTGTGTATTATCATTTCTGTCGCAGCAAACTGCGCGGAATAAAACCTTATGGACTCCGCATCACCTCTCGTGATGATGAAAGCAATCCATATAATCTGCGCCTGCCCTGCAGCTCCAGAAGATGTTACCGGAGAAATCTGTGGATTTAATCCATTTGCTTGACAAGTAAGAGAAACCCATGATAAAAAAACGTAGTTTTAAGAATAACCGGGAGGATAAGGGCATGGGTTTTGAAGGCAATATCAAAAAAGGTGCAGAATCCGGGATCCAGGCGTTGAGAGATGGAACTAATGTCGTCTTCTCCGAAGTAAACAAACTCCTCAAGATTTCCGAGAAAAAGATTGACATTAACAGTTATAAGAAAAAGATTGAAAGAAATTATACTACATTAGGGGAGCTTGTACACCGATACCTAACAGACGGGGTTACGAACCCCCTCGATCAAGCAGATGTTCGCGAGGTCCTTCAGAACATCTATAAATACAATGAAAAGATCCAGGCGCTTGAAAGTGAAATAGAAATCATCAAAAGTATGAAACCCATGGAACCGGGAATCAACAATATGAATGAAAGTGAGGCGCAGAGAGGTACCCTTGAGGATGAAGAAAAACCAGAAGTCCCTTCTGAAACTAAAGAAGAAACGAAGAAGAAAAACACATCCCCGTCATAGCATTTGCCTATAATAACCATCACGCCCAAGCATGACTGAAAAAGATTCGGCCTTCATGGAGATAAAACAAAACTGAAGAATGGAAGAATTGACTAAAAAAGATCGGCGAATCGGGGAACTCTTTCTTGACCTTGGACTTATCACAGAAGCGCAGTTGAAACGCGCCATTGATCTACAGAAAAAGGACGAATGCTTTCTTGGTGAAGCGCTCATTCGAATTGGAGCCATCTCGAAGGACAAGCTATACTGGGTTTTGGCCGATCAATACAATTTACCCTACATCAGTAACCTAAGCAGCGAATACATCGATCCAGATGTTGTCAAATCTATTCCTGAAGAAATTGCCCGAGGATATTCCATCCTTCCAGTCTACAGCACCGACAACGAATTATACGTCGTCATTCATAATCCAACACAAACGGAAATCCTTAACTCTTTGAAAAAGATGACAGGAAAGCATCTCAAAATTGCCATCAGCAACCGGGAAAGCATCAACAATGTTTTGGATGAATTCTATGGAATATCTCATGCGCGTTCACAGCCGATGAAACCTGGCCTGGATATCTGGTCAGCATACTTCGAAAAGCCCCAACTGATTCGTTGCATCAATGATATATCAGGCAAGGAATTCCTGAACTTCATTCTTCTTGCGGCTGAACTCGAGGGAACACCTTCCATCCATCTTGGGATTGAAGGGAGTGAATTCTTGGTTAAATTTCGCATCGAGGACAAACTGTTTACCAAGTTCAAGGGACCATTGGAATGGCATAAGATCATTCTGAATCAACTTAAAACGCTCGCAAACATCCAAAATGATGAGGATGAACTGATTATCAAAGGTAGATTTGAGTACGAGATCAAAGATGAAAAGATTACATATCGCCTAACAATGGTAAGAGGGTTTGCCGGAGAGAAAATTATCCTCAACCCTCTCAAGGGGTTTGATGAATTTCTTACATTAGACAACCTGGGCATGTCGGATAACCAGATCAGTCTCATCAGGAATCGCGCACAAATCCTACCTGGTCTGGTTCTTTTCGTAACTTCCAACGTGGATGTAATCCCCCGGGTCCTGTCGTGCCTTTTGTTTAATCTAAACCTGAAGAATCAGAGCGTAATCACCCTGGAACATGACATCTTGTTCAAAAACGAGCAATTCATTCAAATTGATGCCAAAGATTTTACAGATGAAAGGCTTCTCCAGACATTAAAAGAGACTGCCTCACTCGATGTTGATCTTCTAATGATAGACAACATAAAAAACCCGACGATTCTAAAGGAAGCCTTAAACATGGCTTTCAGAGTCCCAAAAATTTATGGCGCCATGTTACAAGAATCAATGATCAAGGCGATAGAGACGTTTTTCAGAATAGGAGAGGATCCGACCACGGCCTTTTTAAATACGAATCTCATCATTTTCCAGCAATCCGTTCCCTTTCTTTGTCCTTACTGCAAAGAAACAGTAACGCCCGAAAGCTTCTCTTCACTCCCCAACAGTATTGCAAAGATGTTTAAATTGTATAAACCAGTCGGATGTGATCGGTGCAATCATACCGGATACAAGGGGAATATCCCATTTTACGAAATCCTACCCGTAACGCATGAGGTGCGAGAACTTGCCATCATGGATATGAGCATTGAAGAAAGAACCCAAAAGGTCTACGATTTAATCAGCCCGAAGATTAGTGACTTTATTATGGAAGCCCTTGAGAAAGGAAACGTTTTCTGGAACGATGTAAGAAGAATCCTTGAAAACTACGAAAGACCCTTCAGCGTGAGCTGAAAGGGTAGTTCACTACGTCGAACTGCAACAGAGATTCATTGATTTTAAAAAGAAACTAACTATTACTTATTATTATACTTTAGTTAAGAAAAATGAGCGAGAGG
>JALTIG010000285.1 GCA_027004185.1 bacterium
TATGTTACCATCGCTCCCGTATCCTGTACCGTCTAAGGAAAGACCAATAACTTTTTCATCCCGGCCGTTTTCTGCCAAACAGGAAGCGATATGAGCATGGTGGTGCTGAATTCCTATTTTGGGAATCCCATCCTGCTTTTGAGCCCACTGCGTAGAAAGATAATCCGGATGAAGGTCGTATGCTACAGCAATTGGTCTAATTTGAAGGACCTTTTGCAAATGATGAATCGCCATTTCAAAAGAACCAAGAGTCTCTATATTCTCAAGGTCGCCAATATGGTGACTTAAAAAAGCTTTGTCTTCTTTTGTAAGACAAATCGTATTTTTAAGTTCAGCGCCAACAGCCAGAATAGAAGGAATACTACTTCTTAAAAAAATGGGAAGCGGTACATATCCTCTCGAACGACGAACAATTCGAGGCAATCCTCCTACAACTTCAGCAACAGAATCGTCATTTCTTATGTAAATTTCCCTATTATGCATCAGGAAAAAATCTGCTATCTTACCAAGACGCTGAAGAGCCTCTCCATTGTCAGTAGCAATGGGCTCTTCTGAAATATTGCCACTTGTCATCACTAGAGCTACAAAACCTTCTTTCAAAAGTAGATAATGAAGCGGAGTATATGGAAGCATTGTTCCAAAGTATCCATTTCTGGGAGCTACTGCCTCAGCCAAGGGATTGGGATGTTTTTTCTTTAAAAGAACAATCGGCCGACGCGGAGAAAGAAGAAGATCTTTTTCTTTCGGAGTTAGTTTGGCAAACATATTAATTGTTTCAATATTAAAAGACATTACAGCTAAAGGTTTCTCTTCCCTTGCCTTTCTTTTACGAAGGAGAGAAACCGCTCTCTCATTGGTCGCATCACAGGCTAAATGGAACCCTCCCAATCCTTTCACCGCTACGATCTTTCCCTGCTTGAGATAGCTAGCTGTCGTAGCAATAGGGTCCTCAACAGTTATCATCTTACCCTTATTATCAGTCAACCAGACTTTCGGACCACAGACAGGACAGGCATTCGGCTGAGCATGGAATCTTCTATTAGCAGGATCATCATATTCCTTTTGACAATCTCTGCACATTTTAAAAGAAGCCATTGTTGTTTTAGGACGATCGTAAGGAATATCTTTGATAATAGTATATCTCGGTCCACAATTCGTACAGTTAATAAACGGATAATGATACCGCCGATCATCAGGATCAAAAAGTTCTCGAAGGCAATCATCGCAGATAGAAATATCCGGTGAGATAAGGGTAGATTTCTCATTTTCTATTTTACTGGATTTAATAAGAAATTCAGTATCTCCCACAATCGGTATCTCAGATACTTTTACATTTGTGATCTTTGCGAGGACAGGAGGATTAGATTGAAGATTCTCCAAAAATCGACTCAGTGAATCCGAACCACCCTCTACTTCAATTTCTACTCCATGAGAAGAATTGGAAACAAACCCTTTCAAATTCTCAGAAACAGCCAACCGATATACAAATGGTCTGAATCCAACACCTTGAACAACACCCTGGACTAAAATTTTTTTTCGCTGTTTAAAAACCATGGATACGTATTTTCCCCCCTCAGTAAAGAATCGAAATATGAATTCTTTTTAATTTTTCGGTTTTCTGCAAACTGGTTTTTATATAAGAACTTCCATAATCTAAAGTATATTAGTTAACTAAAAAGGGAAGGTTTTTACTACCTTCCCTTTTATATTCAAACTAATGGCAAAGAATCTCCAAAGTTACTCTGCACCTACAAATTTTTTCACCCAGTCTGTACCAACAGACTTAGGTCTTTCTATTGGCTCTCCAAGCCCTCTGCTTAGAATTAATTGAGAAAGCATACCTAGAGATCTAGAAACACCAAAAAGTACAGTGTAATAATCAAACTCTTTCACACCAAAATGGTATAGAAGCGACCCCGAACCAGCATCAACGTTGGGCCAGGGGTTCTTAGCCTTACCGTGTTCTTTCAGTACATCGGGTATTGTGTTAAACAAAAGATCCACAATTTTAAAAACTT
>JALTIG010000286.1 GCA_027004185.1 bacterium
TCATTTCTTTTTAGCCATCCGCTGTAAGATCTCTTTGAGCTTATTCAACTGCTGACCATATTTGGCCCAGTCCCCCTCTTTCAGGTATTCCAAGGCCTTATTATAATGGGCCAAGGCCTCCCGGGCCGATTGTGACAAGGGTTTTGTTGTTGGTGCTCCGGCAAGAGCTTTCTGCACCTGTGAGGAAGGAATAGCTTCCAACGAAAAGATGGCTCGTAATGTATTATCCAGACTGTTACGCATCTGCAACTGATCACCAAGGGCTACGATCACGCGTTTAAGCTCCGGCATCTGGCTTTGCTCAGATTGAAGATAGACTGGTTCCACGTATAAAAAGGCGTGTTCAATCGGGATAACTAACAAGTTACCCCGAATAACATTCGATCCCATTTGACCCCAAAGGGTCAACTTAGAAGAGATATCTGGTTTTTGATTTATCCGTGCATCAATTTGCAATGGCCCGTAAATCAGTTTTTCCTTGGAGAGCCTGTATTCTAGCAATTGACCATAATTTTTTCCATCACAACGGGCACATAACCAAGCCACCATATTGTTTTTGTTCGATGGTGTAAAGGGAAGCATCAAGATAAACTCTTCCGATTTAGCACCTGGCAACCTCATAATGATATAATACGGAAGCATCCCTTGCTCACTCTTGTTATAGATCTCCGTAGGCAGGCTCCACAGATCTTCCTGATTATAGAAAACCTGAGGGTTTGTCATGTGAAAGGTTTTATACACCTCCGCTTGGATCAGGAATAGATCCATGGGATAACGGATGTGCTTTCTCAGAAACTCAGGCATCTTGCTGATAGGCTTAAAAAGGGTAGGAAAAATCTTTTCATAGGTTCGAATCACAGGATCCGAAGGGTCGATAACGTAATAAGCGACATCTCCATTGTAGGCATCGATTACAACCTTCACGGAATTACGGATATAGTTGATTTCAGCGTTTCCCGACAACAACGACAGGGGTTGCGAATAAGGAAACATATTTGACGTGGTATAAGCATCCTGGATCCAGTATAGCTTACCATCCGTGCCTACAACCAGGTAGGGATCGGAATCATATTTTAAAAATGGTGCGATGGTCTTATCGCGATCCGTGATAATCCGGTGAAACATAATGCGACTGTCTTTTGTAAGGTAACGCGTCAACAGAATCTTTATGTCGGATAGATCCCACGTGTAAACCAGTCTACGGAAAAGATTCGAAAGCCGGACTCCTCCCCTTCCCTTGTAGGAGGTATAAACATTCCGATTACCCTTAGGGTAATCAAATTCCTTGGTTTTTGTATTCACGAGGACATACTGGCTCGTCTGCTCTCCATAATAGATTTCAGGGCGGGCAACGGAAAGGAAACGCGAATAAGGTGGGATATCTTTCACGATCAAATGCGGCAAACCATCGACCGTTACCTCATTAACTGGGCTCATAACCAATCCGTACCCATGGGTGTACTTCATATGAATGTTAAGCCAGGTATCTGCGCGGGTCGGAAGCTGCGAAATTGATAACTCCCTTGCTGCAAGGGCCACTTCCATGTAGTTCTTTTTGAAGTGATACCGATCAATATCGACATTCAAAAAGTTGTAATAGAGCCGGATTTCCTGTAATTGCCTGTAGGTCTCAATCAACGGGCGTGTATCCCAAAGTCTGATGTTGTGAATTGTGGCCCGGTTTTCTTTGATGTCTTTGTAGGTTATGCCTTCCCGTACAGAAAAAGGCTTTACATTGATTTTATTTAATCCAAACGCCAGACGCGTCAAGTTTATGTTATGGAGGATATACGGGGTTTCTTTTTTCAATTCGGTGGGTTTTACCACATATTGTTCTATCAAGGCAGGATAAATCCATGAAAAACCGATCAGGACTACAAAAAAGCCCACAATGGAAATGGCAAGAAATTTCCATTTTTTAAGCAGTGGCATGATAAAAAAGAGAACCGCCACAATAAAAGACAAAATCAGAAGCGTCCAGAAGGCTGGGATCTTGGCGTGGACATCAACGTAAGATGCCCCATAGGCGGCCCCAGAAGTTGAATACATCAATCCATAAAGTTTTAACCGGTATGTCCATGACACCCCTAAAAGAAACAATCCCACTAATACAGATAAATGAGATTTAGCCTTTTGGTTGATGTAAAAGCGGTTTTCAACAACACCCATGGCATGATCTGTTAAATAGGAAACAGCCACCCCAATAAAAACCATGACAACACATAATAAATACCATCCCTGCAAAAGCTCATAGAATGGCAGTCTAAAAACATAGAAACCTACATCTTTTGAAAAGATCGGATCGGTAATCCCAAATCTGGAAGCATGCAAAAACTTCAAAAATGTTTCCCACGAATCCGAAGCTTGTACCCCAATAATAATCGAAAACATCAGGATAATCCCTGTCCATGAATACCTCGCATATTTTTCGCTAAAAAGGATATCTACTAACGATATACGCTGTTCGGGTGTAAACACCTTTAACAATCGTGTCGAGGCCCCCCGTTTCCTTGCAACAAAGATGTTTACCCAAGCAAAAATAAAGACTATAAGAAAAACTACAAAAAAAGACAGGAGCTTTGCCCACAGGACTGTAATGAATACAGCGCCGAAATTCAGGTTTCGAAACCACATCCAGTTGCCATAGTACTGAATAAATAACGCAAATCCGATCAAGAGCAGTGCTAATAGAAGCCCGACTTTGAAAAAAAGTGTTTTAGATCTCATCCCAAATCTCCTTATGTTGCGTGAAATAAAAAGGAATTTCCATCATTTCTACAATATATAACCACGCCAGAAAAAAGCAACCCATTGTAGCGATTTCACCTGATGTTGCGAAACTCGTTCTTGAATAGCCCACAAATCATTGGTTTCCACTAAAAATATTCCCTCTTATCACGCTACGCACTTTCTGAAGGTCCTGTGGTGAATCCACACCAATCCCTTCGTAATCAACCACTACAGTAAGAATAGGAATTCCATTCTCAAGTGCGCGAAGCTGCTCCAGTTTTTCAAGCTTCTCAAGGGAGGAAGGAGGGATACTGCAAAAGCGTAACAAGGCTTCACGCCGGTAACCGTAAAGCCCGATATGGCGAAATAACGGCAAGTTTGTGATGGGCCTCTCATCTTGCTTGACCGCTTTGTTCGTAACTGGAAAACCGGTAAAAAACTCATGTCCACGAATAAAAGGGACAGGAGCACGGGAAAAGTAGAGGGCTAACCCTTTTTTATCTCTTACCACCTTGACCACGGATGGGTCAAACAACTCTTTTGCTGATTTAATCGGTGTGATGGGAGTGACTATCCCAATATCTCCATTATCTATAAGTGCGTCAACCACTGCATCAATCACCTTTGGATCCATCAAAGGTTCATCTCCCTGTACATTGATGATAATTTCAGCTTCGACCTTAGAGGCAACTTCTGCTATACGGTCTGTTCCGGACGGATGATCCCTTTTGGTCTTCATCACCTTTCCACCCCATCCCCTTACATCTTTTTCAATCCTTTCATCGTCCGTAGCTACCCATACAGCATCGATAAGTCTGGCCTTCATCGATCGGTGATAGACATGCCAGATCATGGACTTCCCATTAATGAGGGCCAACGGTTTGCCTGGAAAGCGGCTAGAGTCGTAACGCGCTGGGATAATGACAATTTTCATTATCAATTAACCCCTTTCTGCACCTTCACTTCTTGACAATGTTCGCTTGAATTGTTAACCTCCAAGCAATTACAATATCACTATATTTTGGCAAAATAGCACTAAATATGGGTGTAATCAACAAGAGGAGAGTTAAATTTGAAAATCGCTATATCAGGAAAGGGTGGAGTGGGTAAAACGACCTTAGCTGGGGTACTGGCCCGAATGCTTTCGGCACAAAACGAAACAGTTCTTGCCATCGACGCGGATCCTGATTCCAACCTCGCTTCCGCTTTAGGCATTCCCACAGCGCGATTGGTAAATGTCACCCCTTTAGCAGAAATGACACATTTCATTGAGGAAAGAACAGAGACAAAAAAGGGTGGATACGGCTCTATATTCAAACTTAATCCGAAAGTCGATGATATCCCTGAAAAATTCAGTATCGATTTTGAAGGGGTTAAACTCTTAATTCTTGGAAGTGTTCCGGAAGGAGGAGGGGGATGCTTTTGCCCTGAAAATGTCTTGCTAAAAAATCTGCTCAGCCATCTTTTTATCCAACGCAACGAAACCGTTATTGTTGACATGGAGGCTGGACTTGAACACTTGGGACGGGGTTCCACAAGTTACGTGGATGCCTTTATCGTTGTGGTCGAACCTGGGATGCGGAGCATTCAAACTGCGTTACAGATCAGAAAATTGGCCTCTGATTTGGGAATAAAACGGGTATTTGTGGTGGGGAATAAGGTCCAGTCTGATGAGGATTATCAGGTGATATCTGAGAACCTCGCCGATTTTCCCATCCTTGGGCTCATGAAATACAACCCCAAGATCCTCGAAGCGGACCGAAAGGGGATTTCACCTTACGATATTGACGATCAAATAAAAAAAGAGGTGAGAGAGATCCTTGAAAATCTGAGGAATCAGTTTGTCTCTTGATGGTAGATTGTGATGTGGATTGTATCGACCATTGGTTATTGGGTTGCGCTAGTCATCTTCACTATACTTTTTTCCGTTATCGCCCTATTTGCCTCTTACCTAGATTCAAACGGTGATTCCGCTCATCAGGTAGCACGACTCTGGGGGAAGACAATCCTTTTCTTTTCTGGTGTTAAAGTTAAATTGAGTAGCGAAGTTAAGTCGTTATCTTTCGGCAGATCTTACATCTTTATGGCCAATCACCAGAGTGCTTTCGACATATTTACGTTGCTTGCTGGCCTCTCCATACCCTTTCGCTGGCTGGCAAAGGAAGAGCTGTTTAGGATCCCCATATTTGGCCCTTCCATGCGTCGGGCTGGGTATATCCCTATCAATCGCGATAGCCCAAGGGACGCGATCGGGAGCCTCAACAAGGCTGCGCAAATAATCCGTAAAGGTGTCTCTGTAGTTGTATTTCCGGAAGGAACCCGCTCAGAAGATGGCAAACTTCTACCGTTTAAAAACGGCGGTTTTGTCTTGGCCATCAAATCTAAGTCGCCCATCGTGCCCACAGCGATCATAGGAACCTTTCAAGTAAAACCGAGGGGACGATTCTCTGTACATCCGAGAACAGTCTATATCCATCTTGGTATCCCTATTGAAACCGAAGGGTATACTACAAGGGATAAGGATGAACTAAAGGAAAAGGTTTCTCATGCCTTGTCTACATTGCTTTCTGGAAATTATTCGGATTCAATCACTCGAAATAATGACTATACAGGAAAGGAACAAATGATCTTATGAAAAAAAAGGCCTCCCCCCCCGTTCGCCTTGTCCCTCTGGGTGGATTGGGTGAAATAGGATGTAATATGATGGTACTGGAGATTGGAGATGATATCTTCATCATCGATGCTGGACTTATGTTCCCGGAAGAATACATGCTGGGTATCGATTTTGTCATCCCAGACTTCAGCTATTTGAAGGAGAGAAAGGAAAAGGTACGAGCCATTCTTCTGACCCACGGGCATGAAGATCATATTGGTGCTCTCCCTTTCCTCCTGAAAGATATCAATGCACCGATTTATGGAACCCCTTTTACATTAGCACTGGTGGAAAGAAAACTCCAGGAATATGAACTCAGCTCACCTGCACGATTAAGAAAAATCAACCCTCGCGATATATTAACCTTCGGGGATGTAAAATTCGAGTTTATCAGCGTAAACCACAGCATTGCGCAGGGGATAGGAATTGCCATTCAAACCCCCGTTGGAACAATCCTACACACAGGAGATTTCAAGATTGATCAGACCCCTCTTGGAGACAGCATGATCGACCTTAACCGTTTTGCCTACTATGGTGATAAAGGCGTCCTATTGTTGCTGTCTGATAGCACCAATGCTGACTATGAAGGATTTAGTCTCTCTGAGCAAACAGTTAAAAAACAGCTTAAAAAGATCCTTGCCGATAGTACAGGTAGGGTCATTATCACGGTTTTTGCCTCCAACATCCGAAGAATGCAGGGTGTTCTGGAAGCGTGTGAGAAGCTGGGAAGAAAGGTTGTCCTTATCGGCCGAAGTATCATAGACAATATCGATAGTGCCAGTAGCTTAGGAATCCTCCATGTCCCCGAAGGTCTCCTGGTCGATATCAAGGATATCAAAAACCTCGATCCATCAAAAGTAACACTCCTTACGACAGGAAGCCAGGGAGAACCCTATTCCGCTCTTTCCCTCATGGCAACCAATTCACATAAACATGTTCAGATACAACCAGGAGACACAGTTATCTTTTCCTCCCGGTTTATCCCTGGGAATGAGCGAGCCATCACCAGAATAATCAATCAACTCTACCGGAAAGGGGCTGAAGTGATCTATGAACAGGTAAAAAACGTCCACACCTCCGGTCACGCCTACCAAGAAGAGTTGAAAATGATGCTAAGTCTTGTTAAGCCAGCATACTTTATGCCGGTTCATGGCGAAATACGCCTCCTGGCTAAACATATCAACCTGGCCAAATCGATGGGGCTATCTAACGATCGCCTCCTTCTCGCCGAAGATGGCGATATTATCCGGGTCACTCCTTCCGGAATCACCAAAGAAGGTCGGGCGCCCGCGGGTAAGATCTTTATTGACGGGAAAGGTGTCGGAGATGTCGGAACCTTGGTACTGAGGGACCGAAAGCATCTTTCTGAAGATGGGTTGGTAGTTATTTTGAGCGTCCTGAATGGGGAAAACGGCGAGATGGTTGGCGAGCCCAATATCATTAGCCGGGGATTTATTTTTGAAGAATTTCACAAGGAAATGCTTCAGGAGGCCAGAACACTGGTTAAAGATACCATCCTTAACGCCGATTCTGAGCAAAAGAAAGATCCAGGAGAACTCCAAGGAGAAATCAGCAAGGCCTTGAAACGATTCTTTAACTCGCGGCTCAAAAGGCGCCCTATGATTCTCCCGATTGTTCTCGAAACGTAGACGCAGGTAAATTACTATGGGCAAGAAAACTGTAATTAGGGAAATCCTTGGGATTTTTTTTCTCGCAATGGCGGTTTTTGTTGGGATCAGTTTGATTTCCTATTCACCTACGGATCCCTCTTTAAACGTAGTCTCTCCAGTTGGGCACCCTATCCACAATCTTATGGGATACAGTGGAGCTGTCATAGCCGATCTCGTACTCCAGTTTATGGGCATATCTGGATTCGTTCTTCCTCTTCTTTTTCTGCTTGATGCCGTCTCCTGTTTTTCCTTCTTTTCTCTCTCGAAAATCATTGTAAAAAACATTTCACTTCTACTCGTAGGCTCTTGCATCGGCCTTCTTTTCAACGTGTTCAGTCCACAGGTTTCTTTTATAGGCCATCCTATTCCCTCCGCAGGTGTCATAGGAACTTTAATTAATCGTTTCAGTACTCGATACTTAGGTAAATTCGGTGCGTTTCTCATTTATATTTCCACAGCATGGGCTGCCCTGACACTTCTCATAAACCGTTCTATCGTAGGGATTTTAAAACCCTTTTTCACACTTCCAATAAAGATACTTATAAAATTCAAAAACAGAGCAGCTATCCAAAAGGAAAGATCCAAACGTCAACGAATTGTGGAAGAAAAAGAAAAAAAACTAAAATGGGAAGAAACCATTCCGGAAATATCACTTGCTCCCCAGGCAGAGAAAAAACATCCCCCAAAGCAGGAACAGTTCGTCTTCATGGAACAACCCGTTGGTGCTAAGACCTTTGTTTGTCCTCCCCTCTCCCTGCTCAAACCCCAGCCCCGAACTGGCGTGAAAATTGATGAAGATATACTCAAATTTAACTCAAAAATCCTCATCAACAAACTTAATGACTATGGAATCCAAGGAAAGGTCGTTCGGGTAAATCCGGGGCCGATCATCACGGTGTACGAGTTTGAACCCGCCCCTGGCATAAAACTCAGTCGCATCGTTAACCTCACGGATGATTTAGCCATGGCCCTAAGTGCCATAAGCATTCGGATTGTAGCCCCCATCCCAGGTAAATCCGTTGTAGGTGTTGAAATTCCAAACCGGGAAAGAGAAACAGTGCTTCTGCGCCCCATCTTAGAAGACGAAAGTTTCACGGCGTTAAAACTCAAACTTCCTTTGGCGCTGGGAAAGGATATCTCCGGCGCTCCTTACATTACTGATTTATCACAAATGCCCCATCTTTTGGTGGCTGGATCCACAGGTTCTGGAAAAAGCGTCGCCCTTAACTGCATGATCCTGAGTCTCCTTTTCCGCCTTACGCCACAGGAGGTGAGGTTTCTCATGATAGACCCAAAGATGCTTGAGCTCTCCCTCTATGACGATATCCCTCATCTCGTTATGCCAGTGATAACTGATCCCAAAACCGCCTCAAAATCACTGCAATGGCTCGTTGGAGAGATGGAAAGACGTTACACACATCTGGCAGAGTTTGGAGTTCGGAATATTCTACAGTATCATGATTTGGTAAAGAAGAAAAAAACGCGTAAGCTCCCCCAGGTTTCAGAAGAAAGTGATAAAGAGGAGTTAGATCCCCTTCCTTACATTGTCGTGGTTATCGATGAGCTAGCTGATCTGATGATGACGGCTTCAAAGGATGTGGAAGGTGCAATCACCCGGCTGGCGCAAATGGCACGAGCGGTTGGAATTCACCTGATTTTGGCTACTCAACGACCCTCCGTGGACGTTCTGACGGGTATTATCAAAGCTAACTTCCCTGCACGGATATCCTTTCGTGTTGCTTCAAAAACGGATTCAAGAACCATTCTCGATTCTATGGGAGCAGAAAGCCTCTTGGGCCAAGGTGATATGCTCTTCCTGCCACCAGGTACCTCACAGATGTTACGGCTTCATGGTGCCTATGTGTCCGGAGATGAGATTGGCAAAGTTGTACAGTTTCTCAAAAAGCAACAGGGCCCCGAATACGTTGGTTTTTCAAGGATTGAAGAAGTCACCAACATCTCTGATCTACCCCCTTTAGCCGATGGTGAATACGATGAAAAATATGATGAGGCTGTAGCTTTTGTAACAGAGGTAGGGCACGCTTCCATTTCCATGGTTCAGCGACGATTCCATATCGGATATAATCGCGCTGCAAGAATTGTGGAAAAGATGGAGGAAGAAGGGATTGTTGCTCCATCCGACGGCGTAAAACCTCGGAAGGTTCTGGTCCCAAAAATCTATAAGTAGAAGGAATAAGGTGAAACCACAAATGACCTTTTTTCGAACCAGAGAATATATGTTTCTATTTTTTATTGGCTGCCTCCTTTTACCGCCCCCCTTGTCTGCCCAATCCAATCAAAAAGGTATGGCTTACCTGAAAAAGATAGAAACAAGGTATAAAAACGTCCAATGTTTCAGAGCCAGGTTTCATCAACTCTCCAAGGCACCGGGTGTTGTCACGAATGAGAAGGCAGGTGGTGTCGTCTATCTAAAGCGGGGGGGCAAGTTCAGGTGGGATTATGATCAACCGGATATTGTACTGATCATCTGCGATGGAGAAACCCTTTGGATCTACCAGCCTGAAGACAGGCAGGTGATGGTAGACAAAAGCTTCAGGAAAAGATTGAAGCGGTTTCCCTACACCTTTTTGAGTGGCATTGGTCATTTTGACAGGAACTTTGTCTCCAGGGTGTCAAGCCAAAGGGATAGAACTATTACCCTTGAACTTACCCCTAAAAAACCTTTGAAAGAAATCAAAAAAATGCAGATAATCTTTTCTCCACACACCCTCATCATTCGGGGAATTTCATGGACATCCCACCAAGGCGTTCAGACTATCATCACCTTCGATGATATCGATGTATCCTCAATGATCCCGGACAGTGTTTTCCGTTTTGTTCCGCCACCAGGGGTAGATATCGTAAATGCGAACGCCCCTTAGAACAAAAATGACTCAATCAAAAACCCCATGTAAGGTGCCATATAATGTTGAGCATTATGAGTTTCTCACCCTCCTCTGCGTTGGTGTGGATGACTGTTTCCAGTCCTACACCCATGCCTCAGGTCTTCTTGTAGGAATCGCCTCGATGAACACCATAACTATTACCACCTCCATAGGAAGGTTGGCGCTCACTTTCTCCCTCAAAACCCTTCGCTTGTTTCCCAATTGGCTTCATGATGGAAGGACTGGTTCTCCAACTTATTGATTACGGCGAATCCGATCAGATCGTCCGTCTCTTTCTTAGAGAAGCGGGGACCCTTTCGGCTATCGCGAAAGGGATCAAAAAAAGTAAGCACCGGTTCCCCCATCATCTCGAGCCATTCAGAATCTATACATTCAAACTCGATAAAAAACCCACACACGACCTCTACTGGATTATGTCAGCAGATCAGGTTAAGGCATTCGATGGAATCATGCGCGATATTCGGAAGATTGCATTAGGCAATGTCATCATGGAGTTTATCCTTAAAGGAATCCGAGAGGAACAACCTCACGTTGAACTTTATGGGCTCGTAACTTCCGTTTTCAAGGAACTCGAAGGCTCAGACAATATCTCTACCCTTTGGTTCTATTCGGAGATACATATTATGAAAATGCTGGGTTTTTTGCCCAACTTTGTCACATGTCTGCAGTGCAAACGTCCCCTCCCAAGGAACGGCCTTAACCGCTTCGATCCGATAAGAGGGGGATTCATTTGTCCAGCTTGCCAGGTCAGCCCTCTTGGAAAAGGGATTGATATTGGCCCGGAAGCGTTTGCTGCCCTACAATTTATGAAAAAATCTCCCCCTCAAGCGGCATCCCGGTTGCACCTAACTGGACCTACTCGTGAGGTAATTGCATCATTTCTCGAAAGATTTACCGAATACTACTTAGAACGTTCTATCAAGTCACGCGCTTTCTTGAAAGAGGTCATAAAATAGGAGGCAAAGATTCCAGCGCCTGGCACATTATTTCGTATAGTTGATCAACCCACGTCAAATGTTCCGGTTTCATTAGGCATGACCTCAAACAGGTTATTGTTTCGGCATCCCTCTCTATCCCCTCGAGAGAGGGTTCAAAAAAGGAAACAGGAAGTTTTGCTAATGCCAGGTGAAGGTTGAATACAGCGGATTTTTCGAAAAATGCCCTAGAAAATGTGGACATCTCGGAAACGAGGCTGGCCTTTGGGGCGAATATAACGATGTCAAGTTCAGGGCGAAATGCATGAATAAATCGTGAATCTAAGTTTAATCTGTCGTAGAGGGAAAGAGCGGCTGCCCGGCACTTCTCTAAAATTTTTGCGAACTCTCCGCCCCTTTCCATAGGTAATAGGCGTTGCGTCGCCCACAGGGCTGCGGCTGAAGCGCCAGCCCTAGAACACTCTAAGCTGATTTCCCCTAGATGCATTTCATTGGAGCTGAAATAGGTGTAGGGGGAATCATGTTTGTACAATTTTCCTACCGAGGGATCCTTAAAAATAATGCAGCCGCACCCATAAGGCTGAAGCCCATGTTTATGTGGATCGATTGCGATAGAATCAACCTCATGCAGAGAGTTGAATGCCTGGGTAGTTTTTTCATCCAGGTTGCCCACAAGCGTGAAGTATCCCCCGTATGCTGCATCGGCATGGATCCTGAAGCCGTACCTCTCTCGGAGCTGTAGGATTTCTCCGAGGGGATCTACGGATCCCGTTGCTGTGGTGCCCATCGTTGCGACCACGGTTCCCACTGGCTTCTTCTTCAAAACATCCTCAAGAACGTTCATATCCATATGGCCCTTAGAATCCACAGCAATAGCCTGATAAGGGATCTTAAGAACATGAGTCAGGCGCTCATGTGTGTAATGTGCCTGCTGGGATGCCACGATAAGCTTTCCTGGTCTCAGAGAGCCTGACACCCACAAAGCCTCCATGTTTGCTATGGTCCCACCACCAGTCAGGTGTCCCAGATGGGTTTCCCACCCAAACATCCTGGCGATTTCAGCCACGGCCTCCTTTTCCATATGGGAGCTGGCCCGCCCCCCATCCAAGGCATGGTTATTGGGATTGATATAGAGCGCAAGCATGTAGGCAAGGCGGGCAACAGGATGTGGTGGTTTAAGCATTTGTCCGGCATAGAGTGGGTGAAAATAAGGGTAATTATCCCGCATTTTTTCAGCAACTTCCCGGAGTATAGATCTGATGCGCCCTTGATCTGTTTTTGACTCAAATGGAGGAAGGTTTGAGAACCCATCCTCTAAGATGGAAAGGGCTTCTTCCAAGAGATAAAGATCCTTATCATTCAAAATCATATCTTTCTCCATTCAATGTATTAGGTCTCAATGGTCAGTTGCCCTGACATCCGCTCTGTGCTTTATCCCTCTCCATAAACTCATGCGCTCTTTTCACCTACGAGCCTGCCAATATAAACCTCTGCCTCTCCTAATTGTATACTCCTTATCATGGGGAACCTGTATATCTTTCTCTTGCGCCGATGTGTCCACCTTGATCTGCTGATAGACCTTGACACGTTCACTATTTTATAGTTTTTGAATAATTAAAGGATACTCTCCACCCTGATATTGATCCCAGGCTTGCCTCTGTCGAGAACATACATGACCTTAAAGACTCCGACAATCGTTCCAGACTGCCCCTTGGAATAGCTTAACAGAGAAATGTCTCTTGACCCTGACCTCCTTGATAACCTCTTAAAATGGCACCCTTTTATATTCCATTTTATCTCTTTTTTTGCAAGGCCATACACCTTTTTATCTCCTTCCCTTTTTTAACCATCTATTTGTTAAACTTGTTTGCTATTTGTGCTTCGAATGGAACCAATCAAAATGTAATATTTCAAAAAAGGAAGACAATCTTTCGTTTATTACCAACTTTTGGGCCTAATATGTTAACAACAAATGCTCACACATTTTCCCAAAGCCAGTAGATTATAATGAATAGAAAGGCAATTTCTTTTTTGTAAACAGGGTGTTCTTAACGTTTTATGTTGACAAACAACCTATCGTGAGATAAGAAAGACTTTATATGCAATAAAATTATTCAATTAGTCTACGTGGAGGTAGCTTTAATGGGTTTTCTTTCGAAAATTATGGGCATAACGCAAGCACCAAAAGAAATCCCCAAATTAGGCAGAAATGATCCCTGCTGGTGCGGAAGTGGCAAAAAATATAAAAAATGCCACATGGAATCCGATATGCGAAGGCTCTCAAAGATTCGAGCTTCCCGTTGCACAATCAGCTCGTGAAGCAGATAGGACGGGAACCGTGAGTTACCCAAGGATGTCTACCAATACATCTGTCCATAAATAACGCCTTCTGGTATAAAAGCTTGAAGTCGAAACTTGGAACCAATACATATCAAGCTATCCTACCTTCATCAATTAAATCCTATCCCTATGCAAAGTGAAACTTAAAAGGTATATCTGATTTGCTTTCTATAAAGAAATTCGGTATAAAGTTAAAACTTAACCGAAACAGCGAGGGAGCTTATGTTTGATTTAATAGAAGCCAAGAGTATTCTGAAAGAAGAGGTAGCAAAATTTGTACAAGAAATTGTCGTGGATAAGGTCAAGGAAATAGAGGAAACAGATGAATTCCCATGGTATATGGCGGAACATTTCTTTAAACGGGGGTACCTTACACTCCTTATCCCAAAAAAATATGGTGGATTTGGCGGATCCATCATGGATTTCTGCACAGTGGTGGAGGAGATATCTAAGTATTCCGCTTCCCTTGGTCTTCTCATAATCGTCCATACGACCGGGATCCTTCCCATCATCCTATTTGGAAACGAAAAGCAGAAAAGGCTTTTCTTGGGAGACATCTGTAACAACCACCACTTGATAGGGTTTGCCATCACGGAGCCGAAAGCAGGTTCAGACGTTGGTTCTATCCAAATGATAGCAAAAAGTAAGGGGAAGAACTACATTCTAAATGGAAAAAAATCTTTTGTAACAAACGGGGGAGTTTCTCACCTTTACAGCACATTTGCCAAAACAAATCCTAGGAGAGGCAAACGCGGGTTAACAACATTTGTTGTCCCCGCTGACGCTGATGGCATTGTAGTTGGCAAGAAGGACGACAAAATTGGCATGCGCGGGATCCCTTCCACTTCCCTCTCTTTTAAGGATGTGGAAGTACCAAATACCAATATTATCGGCAGGAAAGGACAGGGGTTTCTTGTTGCCATGGAAACCCTTAATCGTTCTCGACCTGCTATTGGTGCACAGTCAGTAGGAATTGCAGAGGCAGCCCTTGAACTTGCTGTTCTTTTTGCCATGAAGCGACGGCAGTTTGGAAAACCAATCGCAAAATTAGAAGGTATGCAGTTCATTCTCGCTGATATGGCTGCATCTGTTGATGCAGCTCGCAGCCTGGTGTATAAGGCAGCATATTATCTTGATCATAATCACCCCAATGCAACAAAGTTATCGGCTATGAGCAAATTTTTCTGCTCTGACATGGCTATGAAGGTTACTGTTGATGCGGTCCAGGTTTTTGGAGGGTACGGATGCCTGAAAAGCCGTCCCCTGGAGCGTTTGATGCGGGATGCCAAGATTACACAGATCTACGAGGGAACCAACCAGATTCAAAGATTTGTGACGGCTGAGCAAATCATCAAGGAACACTTAAAAACCTATGACCGTTATTTTCGCAAAGAGTTAGAAGAAATGGAATGGGAATAACCTTCTAGATCGTCAACGGTCTGTCTAGAGAACGGTACTGAATGGCTTCTGCGATATGAAATGATTGAATATCTTTTGCGCCGTCCAGATCAGCAATGGTACGAGCAACCTTCAAAATTCGGTGATACGCCCGTGCGCTGAACCCAAGCTGAGAAATTGCGGTCTTTAATAATTCTTCCCCTGCCCCATCCAATCTACAAAAATTTCTGATATCGCGTGTGCGCATCTGAGCATTGGTAAATACTCTTCGATGGCGGTAAAAGCGTTTTGCCTGGACTTCCCGAGCCCTTTCCACCCTTTCCCGGATGTCAGAGGAAGACTCTGCACCTCCCTTTCCCCGTAACGCCTCGTAAGGGACGGTCGGAACCTCAATCTGAATATCTATACGATCGAGAAGAGGACCTGAAACCTTCCCTCGGTACCTCCTGATCTGAAGAGGTGTACAGGTACATACATGATTTGGACTCGCAAAATACCCACAGGGACAGGGATTCATTGCGGCTACTAACATGAATCTCGCTGGGTAGGTCAGAGAAATTGCCGCCCGCGAGATGGTTACCTTTCCATCCTCGAGAGGCTGGCGCAAAACCTCCAGGACGTTTTTCCTGAATTCAGGCAGTTCATCCAAAAAAAGGACACCATTATGTGCCAGGCTTACCTCGCCGGGTCGTGGGATCGTACCACCTCCAATGAGCCCCGCGTCAGATATGGTATGATGAGGGGCCCGGAAGGGACGGGTGCGTATCAAGGGGACCTTCTCATCTGTCAATCCTGCAACACTGTGAATCTTGGTGGTTTCTATCCCCTCTTCAAAGGTCATGGGAGGAAGAATCGTAGGGATTCGGCGGGCAAGCATGGTTTTCCCTGATCCTGGAGGTCCCACCATCAGTAGATTGTGACCCCCGGCCGTCGCCACTTCGATGGCCCTCTTGGCATGTTCCTGCCCCCTGACATCCGAAAAATCAACCGTGTCCTCAATCTCTGACAAGTCTTCGGAAGTTAAAGGAGGTTCTATAGGAAGAAGGGGAATCGCATGATTTAAAAACTCAACAACCTCATGCAAGGCTCTGACACCGTAGACCGGTAAATCTTCCACAACCGCGGCTTCTTTTGCGCTTTCCATGGGTATGATTAATCCAGCCATTCTCTCCTCACGCGCCCTAATTGCCAAGGGAAGGGCTCCGCGTATTCGCTTGATTCCTCCATCCAGTGAAAGCTCTCCTGCCATCATAAACCGTTTCTCCTGCTCTGCCTTGATGATCCCCGATGCAGATAAGATCCCGATGGCAATGGGGAGATCAAATAATGTTCCCTCCTTTTTAACATCTGCTGGTGAAAGGTTAATCGTAATCCTCCTGGATGGAACCTGATACCCAGAGTTTTTCATGGCGCTTCGCACACGATCCTTACTTTCTTTAACGGCTCCGTCTGGCAACCCAACAATAGAAACATTGGGTAACCCCAGCGCCATATCTACCTCTACATCAACAGATATCGCATCAATCCCAATCACAACTCCACTTTGTACCTTTGCTAACATAGCCCCTTCCTTGAAAATATACCTTTATTGTGAGAATATACCTCAAAGAACGTAAAATCAAGAAAATGAAAGGGCTATATGTTGGATTTTCGACAACTCGAAACCTTCATAAAAGTCGCTGAACTCAAAAGCTTCAGCAAGGCTGCACAAGAAAGTTTCATTACCCAGCCAACGGTCAGCGAACACATTCGTCAACTCGAGAGCGAGCTGAACACCAAGCTTTTCCTTCGAACAAAACGGGAAGCTTTACTAACTCCTGCTGGCAGAGCTTTTCTTAAACATGCCAAGAAAATCCTCGCTTTACGGCGCCAAGTTTTACTTGAAATGGGACAGTTTTCAACGACCGTCGAGGGAGAGATTACCCTCGGAGCAAGTTCTATTCCCGGAGAATATATCCTACCCCAAATGATAGGAAGCTTCCACAAGAACTATCCTAAGGTCAAGGCAGAACTTCTGATCTCTGATTCCAAAGAGGCGATAGAGTGGGTACTGGAACGAAAGTGCGAAATAGGTTTCGTAGGATTTCACCCCAACCATAAACTCCTCGAGGTGTCCCCCTTTTCATCAGACACCATCGCGCCTGTTATCCGTCGATCCCATCCGTTAGCCACACAATCCGTTTTAACAGTCAGAGACCTTCAAACCATTCCTCTCGTGCTTCGCGAACCTGGATCTGGGACAAGAAGAGCCGTAGAACGCGTCCTAAGCGAGAGAGGGCTTTCCTGGAAATCATTTAATGTCGCACTCGTTGCAGGAAGCGCTACGGCTGCCATCAATGCCGTCTCGACGGGATCTTTTTTCTCTTTCCTATCATTAAAATCCATAGAAAATGGCTCCCTTGAAAGAGATCTAAAAGTCTTGGAGGTCTCTGACTTCCCGGCTCTTCACAGAGACTTCTTCATGATCAGGGGGAAAAAAGACCTTTTGTCCCCCGTTGCCCAGCATTTCATAGACCATCTCATCCAAAACACTGGTGCCTCATCCTCTCCGTTGTGATCGGCGAAGGCATAGAAAGGTTCCATTCTCTTATGCGAAAGGAAATGACACCTTGGCTAATCCTTTCCCTTATAATTCACATCGCGACGCTGACAGCCATCGATGTTGTAGGTCGAAAATATTTCATTAAGGTTTCTGCCCCTGGACCTTTTCGGGTCACTCTGATCGAACCAAGGCATCGACAAACTATTACTAAGAGGCAAACAAAGCCCAAGAAACATCCCACGAAGGTTTACAAGATCCAGAAACAGCGTATCATAAGATCCATCCCATATACCAAGGTAGTGGTTCGGAAACAACGAATTGTCCGACGGATCAAAAATGGCGTCATCCCTACACGGAATCCAAGAGAAGAACGCCTTCAAAAAACCATTGAACGTCTCAGAAAAGAGATTCGGCAACGTAAACCACCTCCGGAAAAACCTTTGCTATCTCCAGGTGGCGGTGGAGCACTGGGGGAAAAGAACATCTATTTTTCCGTCATCCGGAACAAGATTATGGAGGAATGGATCATTCCTGAAAACCTGATAGAAAACATCTACCACTTAAAGGCCATCGTCAATTTTACCATCCACGCCGATGGTCATATTTCTAACATTTACTTAGAGGAAAGTTCTGGAAACAAGACTTTTGATGAATCCGCTCTTCGGGCCGTTAAACAGGCCGCCCCTTTCCCCCCTCTTCCTACAAGCATCGGGAAGAAATCGATGGAAATCGGTATTCGCTTTCTTCCCGAAGAAAAGGAGGGATAGCGGGTCCTCAGGTGCAGGTCTACCTCACCAGGGGAAGCTCCTCCCATCGGGTGGTATACCGGGGAGAACGAAAAGAGGGAAAACTCCCCCATTTCCGCGTGAGGCCCGAGGAAGCAAAACGAAGCATCTCACCGCCATAACGTGCATTCACGACATCCACCGCCCTCATCAATCGGTCTTGCCGGGCCAATTCTTCCCGGCCTTTCGACCAAAAAAGCGACCCCTGCCGCACACTTGACCGGCTCATCTCCATCAGTGCAACTCCCGCCTTTTTATACTGGTATCCCGACTTGTATATCTTGTCGATACCTTGGCAGGCAGACGCGACAAACAGAGGGGTATAATCCGTCGGGTATGGCAGGTGCATCGTATAGGCGTTGGCATACTGGGGCCCCTCCCGATAAGGACTGGTACTCAAAAAAACCTGCAGGCAGGCAGCATATAAATGAGCCTTCCGAAGCTTATTGGCCGCGCGGGTGGCATAGAGTGACACAGCCTCTTTCAGATCTTCCTTACGTTCCACCCATTTTTCAAAACTCCTCGAGCTGACAATCCCCTTTTTGGATGATGCCACTTCCTCCATGGGTATACAGGAAATCCCTCGCAGTTCCCACACCGTCCGAAGCCCTGTCACGGATAGGTGCCGCCGAGCCCATTCATCAGGCACCCATTTTAATTGGTACGCTGTACACACACCGTGACGTTTCAAGGTCTTTTCACGCTGCCGCCCAATCCCCCACACATCCCCCACCTTGATCTCCTTCAAATAGGCATCTGGGTTCGCCTCCCCCCCAAGGCTGAAAACCCCACCATATACCTCGTCCGATTTGGCTATCTTGTTAGCCACTTTTGCTAGTGTTTTGGTAGGCCCTATCCCGATAGAAACAGGAATTCCCGTCCACCTTCGCACCGTTTCCCCGATCTCCCGGGCTTTAGACATCATCTCCCTCGGGTCGCCTGCAGGCAAGGAGAGAAAGGCCTCATCGATGGAATAGATCTCCAGGTCGGGCGCAAAGAGAGACAAAACCTCCATAACACGGTGGGACATGTCACCATACAGAATGTAATTGGAGGAAAAAACCCGGATGCCATGACGTGCAATCAGCGAACGATACTTAAAAATAGGTCCCCCCATGGGTATCCCCAATGCCTTGGCCTCATTGGATCGAGCCACCACGCAACCGTCGTTATTTGACAGAACTACCACAGGACTCCCCTCCAGGGAAGGATCAAAAACCCGTTCGCAGGAAACATAAAAATTGTTACAATCTACCAGAAAAAAAATAGAAGCTATGCGAGGGATCTCAGATAAAGGAATGAATGACATGAATAACAACTCCCCATATATGAAGGGTCGCATCGGGAGGTACCTCGATGGGGGGATACTCTGGGTTTTCTGCCTCAAGAAGTACCTTTGTGCCACGTCGGCGCATCCGCTTGACCGTTAACTCTCCATCAACCGCCGCTACAACCACGGCCTTATCCCACGGTTCTAAAGCGCGATCCACCACCAAGATGTCCCTGGGATAAATCCCAGCCCCCACCATGGACTCTCCCTCTACTCGGACAAAAAACGTGGCAGCAGGATGCCGGATGAGAAGGGTATTAAGATCGAGCGTGTCCTCGATAAAGTCATCCGCAGGGGATGGAAACCCTGCAGAGACACGCGCCCCATACAAGGGGAAATCCTTTAACAGGCCGGCAAACTCCTCACATTTCCAGATCATACTTATCCCTCAAAGACCAAACTTAATGACACTTTGAACCTTCCCCACAATTACGAGATCTTCCCCCTTTTCATAAATCTCTGGTGGGTACGCGAGATTCAGAGAAACCAGGATTATCCGATCTTCCACAAAAATCACCTTTTTGATCCTTGGCTCTTCCTCGCATATCACCAAAGCCATCGCATTAGTTTCCACGCGAGGCTGCTGATCTACTAAAACAAGATCTCCCTCTTGAATGGCGGGTTTCATAGAATCCCCCCGTGCCTGAACGAGGAAAGAGCGATCTGTAACCCCAAAGAGACGGGTGGACAGGGGAACCCGGTCTAGAATATTACTGTCCGATAGAAACCCTTCCTTTCCACAGCTCGCCCAGCCATACAGGTTTACATATACAACATCCTTCACGGGATCTCGCAGCAGGGTATAATCAGAGGGATAAAGGGGATTACGCCTCAGATATCCCTTTTTCTCAAGCTGGCGAATGTGATGGGACACCGTTGCGGGGGATCGCACCCCAATCTCCTGGGCAATGTCCCGCAGAGAAAGACCCTCCACTCCGCGCTTGAGGATTCTCAAAATGGCTACCTGCCTTGGATGAAGCCCCTCTTTCATTTGGACAAAAATATCAAATATAAGTGTATATGTCAAGTAAATTGTTCACAAAATCCCCATAACCACCATCTATACATAAGGCAGCGTGGATGAGAGAATTAACGATACTTGAAAAAGAAGTAAACATGGCGATGGTGGCGGTGCAGGGACTTGAACCCCGGACACTACGGATATGAGCCGTATGCTCTAACCCGCTGAGCTACACCGCCACGATGTATTATCCTTTACTTAAAACGGACATACTTGTCAAGACGTGATAGCCTTGTAAGATCCGAAATAAATAACAACCGATAAACAAGACACCGCCACATAAAAAGGAAACTGTCGGAGTTGGTGAATCGAGCAAAGATAAACACATGTTAAATCTATAGCTGCTTGACAAGGAAGGAATCGCAATCTATTATTTAAACAAGTCAAATAGAATAAGAATAACTGAAAACCAATAACCCCAAAAAAGGAGAAAAGATATGTCAATGTTGGTTCAAGACTGGATGATAAGGGATGTTATCACTATTGACGCTCACGCCTCCGTCATCGATGCCGTTCATTTGTTAAAGGAAAAAAATATCGGTCGGCTTCCCGTTTTAAGGAACGGCAAGCTTGTTGGAATCGTAACCGATAGGGACTTAAAGGATTTTACCCCCTCTAAGGCAACCACGCTTGATATCTATGAACTTCGTTATCTCCTCTCCAAGGCATCCGTAGAGGAAGCCATGACGCCTAATCCCGTAACAGTCCCTCCTGATCTTCCCATTGAAAACGTGGCTGCCATCATGCGTGATAAAAAAATAAGGGCGCTCCCTGTTGTGAACAAAGATGGAGAACTTGTTGGGATTATTACAGAAGCTGAAGTCTTTGAACTCCTGGTTTCTCTTTCAGGCGTGAGACAGGGAGGGATCAGGCTCTGCATGCCTATAGAAGATAAATCAGGAAGCGCTAAAGAAGTGGCAGACATAATGAGAAGATATGGGGCTAAGATTGAAGCCATTCTCATTAATTATAAAAACGTGGCTCCCGGTTATCGAGATCTCATTATTCGTTTCAAGGGAGGGGATACCCAAGCCATCTTGAAGGAAGTTAAGGAAAAATACCCCAACGTACTGATTATCGAATAATTTATGCCCATCCCTGACTCTTTCCTTCAGCGTTTACAAGGGGTGGTGGGTCCAAAACGATTTTCAACCGGGATCTCCAACCTCACGCTTCATTCGAAAGATGAATCCTTTCATGCCCCTCACCTCCCTGACGCTGTGGCCTGGCCCAAAAGCACGGGAGAGGTAAGTCAGCTTGTTCGCATCTGCAATGAGGGGAAAATTCCTGTCACACCTTGGGGAGCAGGTACAAGTCTTGAGGGAAACCCTATCCCAGTCAAGGGTGGTCTAGTGATTGATCTTCAGCAGATGAACAAAATCCTGGAAATCCGGGAAGACGATCTCCAGGTCGATGTCCAAGCGGGTGTAGTTTTTAAAGACCTTAACAAAAAGCTCAAACAGTATGGACTCTTTTTTCCACCGGACCCTGGCGCTTCTGCCACCATCGGGGGGATGGTTGCCAACAATGCCAGTGGTATCCGGGCCATCAAGTACGGTGCCACGAAAGACTTAATACAGCAATTGACTGTGGTCCTTGCAGATGGGGAAATCATCCGCCCAGGGACCCTCTCCTTCAAAACCTCGTCAGGTCTAGACCTTTGCAGGCTGTTTGCCGGATCTGAGGGGATCCTGGGAATTATTACGGAAATCACCCTCCGACTCACAGGGATCCCCCCCGAATTCTTATCCGCGGTAGTTTCATTTGCTACAGCTAAGGAGGCTTCTTCAACCATCTCTCAAATTATACGAAGCGGGCTTTCCCCTGCTGCACTTGAGTTTATTGGGAAAGATGCTGTGCGCCTTATCAACAAATACACAGAGGAATTTAACTTCCCGGAAGCTCCTCTCGTTTTTGTCGAATTTCATGGCACCAACAGAGAAGGAATGGCTGCTGACCTTGAATTGGTCCGAGAGATATGTGAAGAGAATGGGGCTTCGCGTTTCGAAGCCGGCATTGGCCGACAAGCAAGGGCCAAACTTTGGGATGCCAGATATAATCTCCATGATTTCATCTTAAGAGAATACCCGGGGTTGGAACCTATGGCTATTGACACCGCGGTCCCTATCTCCAAACTTCCAAAGATCGTAGCCTTTGCGGAAGAGTTATGTAAAGAACGAGGGATTATCGGATATATATTCGGACACGCTGGAAGCGGTAACATCCATATGCCCATGATGGGCAATCCCAACGACAAAGCTACTTGGGCCGTCCTGGAGGAAATTAATCATAAGCTGGTTGCGTTTGCCATTTCCCTCGGAGGAACAGCAACGGGGGAGCATGGTGTAGGGATAGGCAAGATGCAATACATGGAATTAGAACATGGGAACAGTCTGAAAGTTATGAAAAAGATTAAAAAACTTCTCGATCCCCGGGGAATCCTGAACCCAGGTAAGATGTTTTGATTAACGTATCCCATCCCTTTTAAACATTTCCCAAATCCTTTATTTCTTGACAATTCACACCCGATTCGTTAGGGATGAAACACAACGATCAGGAGAGAGATAAGCATGCCCGATGAATCTATTATTAAGGAAAAGGACCGCTTTCACGAAGCGGAAGGAATTCCTTATGATTCCGCTGTATGTCCAGGATGCGGTTGCCTCTGCGAAGATATCGATTTAACCTTGAATAATGATCAAATCATCCAGACCTTCCACGTGTGTTCATGGGGCCTTTCAAAATTTCATCTCGGACATCGTTTTTTAAGGGAACCCAAACATGCCAAACTTGTCTTTCCCACAAGAAAAGAGGCTTCGGGAAGGCCTCTTCCTATTTCCTACGAAGAAGCCTACGAAACCACCGCTTCCATTCTTCATGATGCCATGCGGGTAGTTTTCTTCGGTTTATGCCAAACCACTTTCGACGCCCAAATGGAGGCCATCACTCTAGTGAATCATTTGAACGCGGACCTTTATCCTTCTGAAGGGATGCTACTAACCCCATATTTCAAGGCATTGAAAACTCAGACCACTGGAATGGCAACCCTTGAAGAAATCCGACAGCTTGCCACAACCCTTATATTCTGGGGGGTTAATCCTCTCCATAGCTGTCCCCGCCTGGTGGCCCGATACGCCGTATTTGTCGGGGGTATTAACGCGCCTGAACGACATATGGGCCGTAAGGTTTTCTATATTGATCCTTACGAAAACGACACAGGATCCTTTTCACAACACATTCCTGTAACTCCCGAGAATGAACTAAACATGGCCAACAAACTCACTGAGATCATCGAAGAAGGTAGCTTTTCTATCCCAACAGAGCTGAATCTGCTCGTCCAAAGCATCGAGACAAGCCCATTCGTGGGGCTTTTTGTTGGCAGAGGGATCGCATATTCTCACACTCCGCAGGAACTTATGGAAACCCTTTTTAAGCTGAGAAACGCTATCAACAAAAAAACCCCATGCGTGCTCCTTCCCGTCATTTCTGACTTTAACGCCTTGGGTCTCTATTTTTCAATGATCCAAAATGGAATCGATCCCTCAACCTCCCCATACATTAAGGGAGACCTTTTGTCCTACCATCCGAAAAGAGGAGATGCTATTATTTGTATAGGATCAGACCCCTTCTGGTTCCTTAAGGAAGAACAGATCACAGCCATTAAATCCCTTGATATCCCTATAGTAGCCATTTCCTCCCTTCAGAACCAGACAACCCATGCTGCCACCATCGTTATCCCCGTAGCCCTTACAGGAGTCGAAACCGAAGGGTTAGCGTTCCGTATGGATGGAATCCCTATCTACATGAGAAAGGTTCTACCTACCGCACAACCAACTGATCTAAATGCCTTGAAAGCCATTAAGGAAAGGATTGGGGGAAAAGCAAATGGCTGAGATGAAGGTTCTTGATATCTATCGCCTGCTCCCTCGCACCAATTGCAGAAAATGCGGCATGGTTTGTATGGCCTTCGCCTCGGCACTCCTGACGGGCAAGGCCAAACCTGAAGATTGCCCCCCCCTGGTTGAGGATGAAAAATATGCCGAAGCCTACCAAAAGCTTCAGGAGGCCTTCGGTAAAACAGGTGAACGAGAGGCAACTGGCCTGAGTATCGACCGGAATAAATGCGACGGGTGTGGCATTTGTGCCGCAGTCTGCGAAATCAGCCTTGAAAAGAGCCAGGAACTCACCAATGGGAAAGGTTCCCGCCGCTTTGAATCACCCGTCATTATTATTGTGAATGGAGTTATCACTATTAAAAATCCGGACGCGTGTAGAAGAGTTGTCCCTGATGCTCCTACCTGTAATGCTTGCGTAGACCTCTGTCCTTCAAAAGCCCTGACATTTCTCTAAGGATCGATACCCATGAGACTTCTCATCAAGAATGCTACGATCTTTGACCCATTAAACGGGATACAGGGTCAACCTGGTAACCTTTATATCCGTAACGGGCGCATGTCAAAACCCTTTAAAAATCCGGATCAGGTAATCGATGCCACCGGTCTTTGGGCACTTCCTGGAGGGATCGATGCTGGAAGCGCTTTCACCTCCTATGGCATATCTCTTTACGGTTTCCAGCAAGGGTTATCCATCTACCCGGCATCCCTTAGTGCCTCCTATGCCCTCATGGGATACACGCACCTTCATGAATCCATGATGTTTCCAACAACAGCTCTGGAGACTCACCGCTTTCTCACCGCTCTCCCCTACCAGGACGGCTCAGCATCCCTATGCCTGTCATTACGAGAATTTGGATCCCTGATAGGGTCTGATACCCCTCCTGAATGGACTGTTCTTTTCCTCGATCTATGCGCCCAGCGTTTTCACGCCCTAAACATTCACCTTTTAGAAACAAGCGTTCACTTCAGGGAAAGCGCTCTTTCCCGTTTTAATATCCAGGCAAGTAAGGTCCTCCGTTATATCGAGAGGTTACCCCTAAACCTTCCCTTTCTTATCGAGACAACATCGCGACTCTTGGATGAGGAACTTCCGGGAACACCAAACCTCTATTATAGCCATATCGGCCAGGCCATCGACGGTAAATACGCCTATAAGCAAATAATCACCCATATGACTTCAAAAGGGATGTCCGGTGACCTTGGCCTTATCCCACCCTTCCCACATCACCAGCTCCAGATAACGTCTGAGTTAACCGAAGGGGAGCACCTGGTAGCCCATATAGGGCTCCACGCACCCCTGAAATACCTGAAGGTCTCACCACCCGCGTCACAAATTCCCCTTATACTAAATTTCGCCACTCACCCAGAGTTCAAAAAAAACCTGGCCTTCTCCACACTTTGCCTTGGGTCTCAGGCAATCGACTGCTATCCAGTACTGTTTCAACAACTCTTTGAAAACGATCACTCATTTACGGTAGAAGATTTTGTTTACCAGACTCGTCTCGTGCCCGCTTCTTTATTGGGCCTAAAAGATAAGGGACATCTGGGAATTGGTGCCATCGGGGACGTGGCCCTTTACGACCCGAATAAAGGCCAATCTCCAGGAGAAGTTCTCAGTCACTGCCACACTCTGATCAAAGGAGGTACTCCTGTAATAGAAGAGGGGGTTTTCGCCCATGCCCCAGAACACCCTGAGACACAAACCTATTTCCGAAGCCATTCTCCCACTGAAAAAGGTTTCGCAATATTTACCACCTATTTCAGGGCATACCCCAGACTTGAGCATCTTCATGTGCCAGAAACGATGGGGGTTTGGAAATCCATTCCTATTGAATAGCCTACGTGCTCACCTCCCAAAAACAGGGAAACAATGAATATCTCTGTTCACAGGAGTAAACTTACATTGACAAGGGCAACTCTTCATCAGCAATGACCACTTGTGCATTCCCCCTTTTTGCCCACCAGACCCCAAGATAAACAAATGGGGTATCCAAAATTGCAAAGACAAACTTGAAAAGATACTGCCCTCCAATCAAACGGAGACAGTCCGAAAAACCATATACACCGTAAAAGGCAATCATGATAAAAAGAACTGTATCTATGAGTTGCGAAGTCATGGTAGCAAGGTTGTTGCGAATCCAGAGGTAACGTGCATTTGTTACGTTTCTCCAGAAATGAAACAACGCAACATCACATGTCTGGCTTGCAAGATACGCGGTTAAGGAGGCAAGGATAATTCGTGTAGAGGCACTAAAAACCGTCTTAAAGGCCTGCTGGTGTCTATAAAACCGTGCGGGTGGAAGCCAAATGGCCACTTTCGTGATAAAAAGCAACAACAGCATCATGACAAGGCCAAGCCAAACCACATGCTTGGAAAACCTCTTTCCAAAGACCTCCGAAACCACGTCGGTAACCATGAAGGTAACTGGATAGACAATGATTCCGGCAGGGGCAGAAAAACCAAATAGGGTAATAATCTTTGAGGAAATTACATTGGCTGCCGCGAGAGCAAGGACAAACATTGCCGCCAGAACAGCATATTTATCTTCCCTTGACAGATGCATCGCCATCACCCGTTTATGATTTCAAAGGGGAATATAAAAGCTCATCAAGCACTAATTCAGAGGCGCTTGCCTTTTCACAATAGGATTTAATGCCACCCCGCAGATGGTACTCCAGGGTAACCTTAAGGTATCGGGGTTCAAGAAGTTCCATCAGGTCTCGGTAAATACGAATCAGGGCATTCTCCTGGTAAATCCCGACCTGGCGGAAAGAAACGATATAATATTTCAGAGACTTCAATTCCAACAGTTTTTGATTGGGAACATAGTGAATGGAAAGACGCCCATAATCTGGAAGACCGGAGAAGGGACAGACGGCAGAAAACTCATCCGTTGTATAGGTAACGAGTTGGCGCTCTCCATTGTATGGAAGCGACTCCAGCCACTCCTCCTTAATCGAACTTTCAGATTCCCAAGCAATGACACGCCCTTCTGCTTTAGGCATCTCTTTTTCCTCCTGATCGGCTCTTGATTCAGCGTTACGTTACCTGACATTACCCTCTCTGTCAATGTTCAAGAATCCATAATTCTATATGATTTGTTGACATAATCCGACATTTCAAGTAGAGAGGAAATGTGACCACATCCGAGCACCGAAAGATTTTACGCGCCACGTTCGTTGTGGGAAGTGGAACCTTCATCAGCCGCGTCTTTGGATACATCCGAGACATGGTTATGGCCTCTTTTTTCGGCACCGGTATGGCAGCGGACGCGTTTTTTGTGGCCTTTCGCCTTCCGAACCTCTTACGGCGACTGATTGGCGAAGGATCCATGACTGTCTCTTTTATCCCCGTCTTCACAGATTATGTCAAGAAGGGCAACAAAAGGGACGTAGAAGGATTCCTCACAAGCTGTTTCTCCCTTCTTATCTGCCTTCTTGCCATGCTTGCGGCGTTAGGCGTTCTCTTGGCACCTTGGCTTGTTAGGATGATTGCACCTGGGTTCATAAAATTTCCGGTAAAATTCTCCCTTACAGTTTCCTTAACTCGGATGGTTTTCCCCTATATCTTTTTCATCAGCCTGGTTGCCTTTAGCATGGGGGTCCTCAATACGTACCGTATATTCTTCCCTCCAGCCTTCTCCCCTGTGCTTCTGAACGTTTCCATGATTGGAAGCGTTCTTCTATTATATCATTTCTTTCACCCCCCGATTAACGCCCTGGCTATTGGGGTCCTCATCGGTGGAATCCTTCAGCTTCTCTTTCAAATCCCTTTCTTGGTCAGACAGGGATTCCCCTTTCGATTTACTTGGAACCCACACCACCCGGGACTCAGAAAGGTGGTAGCCTTGATGGGACCTTCCATCCTCGGAATTGCTGTCTATCAGATTACCGTTTTCATTAACACCCTCTTGGCATCGTTCCTTCCTTCCGGAAGCGTTTCCTACCTCTATTACGCAGACAGGCTCATGCAGTTTCCTTTGGGAATCTTTGCCATCGCCATGGGAACGGCTGCGCTTCCGAGTTTCTCTTCACTTTCCGCAGAAGATACAGGACCGCTTGGTGAGGCCATCGGATTTACCCTACGAATGATCCTGATGATCTCCATCCCAGCATCTGTAGGGCTTATATCGCTCCGAGAACCAATCGTCGGCGTGCTCTTTCAACGTGGGGCATTTACCGCCCTTTCCCGCCATGCAACGGCGCAGGCCCTTTTAGGGTATGCCGTGGGACTGTTTGCTGTTTCAGGAGTACGGATCATCGTACCAGGCTTCTACGCCTTAAAGGATGCCAAAACACCTGTGCGCGTGGCCATCATCGCCCTGGCTGCCAATGTCTTCTTCGGCATTATCCTAATGTTCCCCCTGAAACACCTGGGGTTAGCCCTGGCCACATCACTCTCTTCGGTCCTTAACCTTTTCCTTCTGACGGCAATCCTGAGCAAGCGGCTCCATACTTTTCAATGGCGAACCTTGGCAAAAAGTCTGGCGGAAATCCTGGTGGCATCCGGGGGCATGGGCCTCTTTCTCTTTATGTTCCAGTACTACCTGCCTGTTATGGGCACACGCGCTTTTCTCACGCGCATCACACGACTTCTCATGGCCCTCTTCTCAGGAGGCGCGCTTTATCTCTTCTTTATGCGAGCCCTAAGAAACCCTGAACTGACATATATGGTGCAGGCCGTAAAGAAAAGGAGGAAATAAACAAATGAAAATGATCACCCGACATGTCGGATTCATTCCGGGCCCTGTTAATGTAGGGGTAATCCGTACGGATAAACAGGCAATCTTGGTCGATACAGGGTTGGATGATCAATCCGCAAAAAAAATCATTGCTGCCATGAACGAGGCCAAACTTGAAATCATCGGCATCCTGAATACCCATGCCCACGCCGATCACTATGGGGGAAATGCCAGGATAAGAAACTCCTTCAAATCTATGCAATTCATTTATGCCCCAGCCATTGAAGAGGCCGTGATACGCCATCCAATTCTGGAACCGGTTTATCTCTTCGGCGCCAACCCCATCGCTCAACTAAGGGGAAAGTTCCTAATGGGGAAATCATCCCCTGCCGAACCCCTTCCATCCCCATCCCTTCCCTTTGATGATCTGTCCATTCAAGCGATTTCTCTTCCAGGGCATTCCATCAATCAGGTTGGATATGTGTGCGAAAATGTCTTTTTCTGCGCGGATGCCATCTTCCCTGAGGGGATCATTGAAAAATACGGGCTGCTATACTGTTTCGATGTGGCATCTCAGCTAAACACCCTGCGATCCCTTAAAAACCCCCTCCCTTACAAAATGATAGTCCCCAGCCATGCCCACCCGAGACAGAACATCTCTTCCCTTGTAGAAAAAAACATCTCTCACATGGAGGAGATCACATCAGCCATACTGGATCTCATAAGTGTCCCAAAGACATCGGAAGCAATAACGAAACTCCTCTGTATCCATCAAAAGATCCCCATGAAATCGATCTGGCAATACTACTTGCACCTCAACACGGTCAAGGCATACCTTGCAGCCCTTTTGAAAGAAGAAAAAGTCTCCGCCTTTGTAGAAAACGCATCCCTCGTTTGGGTCCGGAAATAGGTGATTAAAAAGCGGTAAATTTGTAAAATCACCAGTCAAAAAGGTTCCCGCGGCATGCAAGAACCCATATTTTTGGTGGAGCTGAGGAGATTTGAACTCCCGACCCCTTGTCTGCCAGACAAGTGCTCTCCCAACTGAGCTACAGCCCCTTTCTGTATAACCCTCGCTTCAAGATCTAAAGATTGAGGGCTTTACACTTGGCAGTCCCAAGGGGAATCGAACCCCTGTCTTCGCCGTGAGAGGGCGATATCCTGAACCGCTAGACGATGGGACCTTCTGGCTGGGGGACGAGGATTCGAACCTCGGTTAACGGGGCCAGAACCCGTCGTCCTGCCACTAGACGATCCCCCAGCAACATTAATTATGTCATATAACTGATTTTACCACGTCCGTCAACCCCTTTCGGGCATATCAAGGAGGATCATTCCCCCCCTTACGCGCAGCCACAAAGATATCCACACCACTAAAGAAAATTCCCCGTGTCACATGGATATCCACCTTCCGGAGAAATCTACCTATTATCCCCTGCATCGTCGTATCAAGGTCATCCCCTAGTTCCATTATTTCAAAACCCCTTTCAAGCACCAGTTGTTCCAAAAGCCTGAGGGGATAAAGTCTTTCATGTGTCAAATCCAACCAGAAAATGTTTGTCACAACCCTGATGTTTCGTGGGTTCAGAGTAATCAAGACAAGCACCCCCTCCGGCGTTAAGGCCTGATGGCACAAATCAAGCAGATCCATGGCTTCGCGAGAACGCATATGCTCAATTACCTGGCTGCAAAATATCCCATGATAAACCTCCGTTCTACCCTTTAAAAATTCAAAGATATCGTCATGTATAACATCCAAAGCCTTCCCCCTGCAAATTTCCACCATGTTCTCGTCAGAATCCACCCCCATGGCGGATATCTTATTCTCCCTCAATAGTTCTAAAAATTCTCCTCTCCCACAACCGATATCCAAGACACGCCGACAGGAGGTAAAGTACCTAATATACTTCTTCAATCGTGCCTTTATGTCCGCTTCGGGCCCCCTAAATTCACCATAAACGTGTGGCAGATTTTCCCTCATGGATTCGTCCTTTCCCATATCATACTCACCTCCCATCATGAAGCCGCATCATTATTCCGACCAAATAACGCCCGCTTTAAAACCCTGATATCATCTTTCGAGATGACTCGAAATGCCAACAACAGAAATAGATAGATAAAAATCCCTGCAATCCCTACCACAATCCAATCAAACCAGTGCATTAGAATAAGGAGAAAAAAAGCTGTAACCGTGCCGCAGCAAATAGGTTTGAGAATATTCCTTGAAACAGAAATCCTTGCAATGTGCCTTGAGATGTACCTTCCCATCAGGGCAAACCCTAGGACCTCCGTTAAAACCGTCGCTACTGAAGCACCTATAAAACTGAACCGAGGGATAAGGGCCAGGTTCAAGATAATGTTTAATCCCGCGTTTGCACCTGCAACCAGGGTAACTATCCGTTGCTTATCAACAGCCGCAAGCAAGTTACCAAAAAGATAGGTCATGAAAATGACAGGAATGACCCAGATTAGTATCCGTAACGCATTGATGGATGGTAAATAGCTATTTCCATAAAGGGTGACAATAATTCTATTCGCGAATAGAAACCCAAAAACAAAGATGTAGATCGCTGCCGCAAACAGGTACCTCAATGTAAATTCGTACTCCATACTTAAAGCATCTTTCGCGGATCTAAAATGTCTTGACATAACAGGAAAGATTGACGCGGTAAACACCAGGGGAATCAACATCAAGCCAAAAATCAACCGATAAGCCGCATTATACCAACCTACGACCTCGTTTCCCTTCATAACCGATAACATCACAGAATCAATCCAAAAATAAATGGTTACAAATATAGTTGATAATCCGAAAGGTAAGGCCTCCCGTAGTATCTGTTTCCACCGCTGCCAGTTTACAGTCCGCTTCCAACGAACTACAACCTGATTTAGCCCTAAAAAATTAGATTTTAAAATAAGAATGCTTATCCCCAAAACGATCATACTGGAAAAAAGAAAAAGCGACGCGAAACCAATGAGATGAAACCTTTCGTGGATTGCCAAAACAACCCCAGAGAATATTAACATGCCTTTCAGCGTCTCAAGAAACGATACATATTCCATTCTCTCAAACGCCTGAAAAATAGCTCCAGACACACTGGTAAAGGTATCAAAAATCACTGAAATAGCTATCAGGTATACCACCCAGGCGGTTTCCATGGGATAGTTCTGAAGATGGACAATCAAGATAATCGCCCCAAAAGTTAAGGTAACAAGTATCCCCTTTATTACAAATACATTCGAGACATAAATCCCAGACAAGGATCTGTTCCTTGCCACCTCACGGATCGTCAACTGTACAAGGCCCAAATCTGTCAAGATGCCAAGAATCCCCGTCAATGCTAGGGCAAAAGATAAAATACCAAACCCCAGCGCTCCGAGATAACGCGCGGTATACATGATGTAAAAAAAGGCCAGCAGTCTGCTTGCTAATTTAGAAAGCAGCAACACCCCGGCATTCTTTGCTATTCTTTGGACGCTATTCATCCCTTTTAACGGGCAGGAATTAGATTCCTATGTTAAGTTTTAAATTTCGCCATTGGGTGAAAGAAATCCCCACAAGCTGTTCCAACGCGTAGTATGAAGCCAGCCACTATCCTTCTCTTACACCTATTCCTTTAATGCATTTAACCTAAATATGTCCAATCACACGGCAAGTGGAACCTTAAAAAGGCATAAATGAATAATACATATCATTTCCGCAAACCATACAGACCTGGATAGTGGAAAAAATTAGCAGAGGAAAATGTATCTCAAAGGGCTGTGGTCACCATCAATCTGTTAACCTCAATTCGAAAACCCGTCAGCCCGTTGATAAGTAGGGCGACACGTTCACCATCGTTCAAGGATTCGAGAAACACCCCCTCAAATCCGGCAAAGGGCCCCTCAGATATCATTACCTTTTCCCCCTCCAGAAGTGGCCTGGAAAACATTCTAACCGTACCATCCTCACGCATTCTCTCATACAACTCCTCAATAATCGGTTCGGGAACAGGAGCGGGCCGGTTTCCAGACTTGACAAAACTGGCTACCCCCCGGGTATACCGGAGCGTATGATAGTCCTTCTTCAACACCGCCTGAACGAAGATATAACCAGGGAAAAGGGGCCTTTTTTCTCTTTTGCGACCGAGTCGAGTTACCTTCCAGTATGTCGGAAAAAGACACGAGTAACAGGCGGTCTTCAATTGGTCAAAGACCCTTCCCTCATCTCTCGGCTTTGTCTTAAGCAGATACCAACTAAGTTGCTCATAGCGACTGAATGATTCCATCTTACACCCTCAAGCGAATTCAGGATTCACAAAAAGAGATGTATCCCTCAAAAATGCATATCCCTCGCCGGCAAACACCTTCATTTTCCCTTCGTGGAGAATCCACACTAATCTCCCTCTAAAACCTCTCCCCCCCTTATCATGGTCCGTGTTACAAACCCTCGAAATCCCGATCTAAAACCTTTTATAGAACACCTGTAGCAGCTCAAAGATTCCTGTACGAAATCAGTCACACCCTATCTCTTCCTGTCAAATCTTTGCAAGGTAATATGTAAAAGAACGGTGTTTTGGCATGCACTTAATCTTATTACATCTTCTCCTGAGCAGCTGTTTTGTAAATGAAATAACAAGATTCAAAGCCACCCCAAGCCGATGCACTATCTCTTGGGGAATGGTTAATCTGTTCTTTTTTACCAACTTAAGACTCTTCGTATACCTTTGCATGTCTTCTTTTACAAACAACTTTATCTTCTTCTCATACTATGTATACAAAAAAGATGCATGCATGTCAAGATAATTTTCATATTTATACGTTTGTTAATCAATTTGCAAAATTAAAAAACTCCATTGATAACAAGATCGTACACATATCTTAATAGGCTGTACCCCTGATCCAGATTTATCAGTTACTACAAAATGATTTATAAAAAAATTCTATAAAAGATGTAATTTTGTACACCAGTACCCATATTTCATTATATTTATAAACACATTTTTAAAATGGGAGAAACCTTCCTTTTGATCCTGTCTAAACCCTGCCAAGAACCGGAAAGGGATCCACAATAACCTTCTCCAAGCCGACATCCTGCATTGTAGCGCCAAAGGCAAGTCCCATTAGCTGGCTAAAATAAAGGATTGGCATGTCGTAAAAGGTCCCAAACTTGTTTCCTATATCTTTCTGACGAAGGTCAAGGTTCGATTGGCAGAGGGGACATGCCACTGCCACACAGTCAGCCCCGGCATCTTTTGCCCCCTCTAAAATCTTATTTGTAAGGTAAAGTGCAGCATCAGTCTCCACCAGGCTCATACTCACACCGCAACAGTCGGTCTTGAAGGACCAATCGACTGTTTCCGCTCCTACAGCACGCATCAAGTCATCCATACTGTGAGGATTTTCCACATCGTCAAATTGGGCTATATGGGGAGGGCGTGTCAAGAGACACCCGTAATAACAGGCAACTCTCAACCCCTTAAGGGGTTCAACTACTGCTTCCTTTATCTTGTCTATTCCCACGTCATTCAGAAAAACATCCAGAATATTTCTGACGCGCACACTTCCATGGTATGGCGCTTCCAAAACCTTCTCAACATCTCTCTTCAGCTCCTCATCTTTGTCCATTTCCATACTGGCTACCTTTAAACGGGTCAAACAAGAGACACAGGGGGCGATGACCTGGTGAAGCCCCATCGCCTCTGTTTGAATCAGTGCCTTGGCAGGAAGCGCAATGGACAATAGGTGAGACGTGGCGTGTGCGGAAGACGCTCCACAACATATCCAGTCTGGAATTTCCATAAGCTCCACCCCTGTAAACTGGCAGCAGGCACGAATAGATAGATCATATTCCTTTGCAGAAGACTCTAATGAACAACCAGGATAATAGGCGTATCTCATGTGCGTGACTCCTCAAGTTTCTTTACATTCTCAAAAAGTTTCTTCACGGAATTTAGATCCTTCACCCTATCAGGTAACAACTTCAATTTCCCCTTAGAAAGCATGACAGGTCCCAAGTCCGCATCTTTCAAGGGATTACTCAAGGCAAAATTCAGATCCATGGCAAAGCCAATTTCATAAAGACGCCCATAGGTTTCTACGGAACGGAGAAAAACCTCGTGAAATGCCTTAATGGATTCAAGCGGGATATGATATCCTTCTTTGAAAGCCATTTCACGCAACGCATCCATCACCTCAACAATCTCAATCCCCTGAGGGCAACGCGTTGCACACGTCTCACAAGAGACACACCACCACATGGTGTCCGCCGATAAAACCTCATCACGTAGCCCCAGTTGGACGGTCCGCATCATCTCACTGACTTTCATCTCCATCCTGAAAGCCATGGGACACCCCATGGTACACTTTCTGCATTGATAACAGGTCAAGAGATCCTGCCCACACAACTCCTTGAGCTCTTTTGAAAAAGACGTCGTATCACTCTTTATCACAACTTTCATAACGTTCCATTTCCTCCCCGCTGATTCAGTAATCTAATTCTCCAAGATAAAGGGAAGTTTCACAGTAAAATGCGTCCCCTGATTTTCAACACTCTTAACATCAATCGTCCCTAAATGGGCATCCACCACTTGCTTCACAATCGAAAGACCAAGCCCAGTTCCCACGATCTGGCGTGTTTTTTCTGTCTTAACCCTGTAAAACCGCTCAAAAATTCTTGGAAGATCCTTTTCTGAAATCCCGATCCCTGTATCTTCCACATCAATCCGTATATAATCTCCTTCCTTCATTCCAGTGACCTTCACCATCCCCCCCTCTGGAGTATACTTAATAGCATTACTAATCAAATTGGTAAAGACACCTTCCATATTTGCTGCATCCGCATTAACGGACGGAAGCCCATTCTCTATTTCAAATTCCAGCGTCAGGCCCTTTTGCTCCGCCTGGGGGCGCATCAAATCCACCACTTTCGTGAGCAAACCCCCTATGTCCACAGGCTCCATATATTGCACTTGCATGCCTGCCTCTATCTTGGAAAGATCAAGCAGATCCTTCACCAAATCCAATAAGCCCTTGGCCCGTTCCTTGGCCCGCCTCAGCATGCGCGCCTGCCGCTCGTTGATCTCCCCTGCAAGTCCCTTGAGAATCACTGTTAGCTGCTGCTCGATCGCCGCTACTGGCGCCCTCAGCTCATGCGTAACCATAGCAACAAAATCCGCCTTCATTCTCTCAAGTTCCTTCAATTGGGTAATATCCTGAAGGACCATAACGCCTCCTAGCAGATCTCCCTTTTCATCTCGGACGGGAACAGCATGGCAACGAAGAAAGACCCCCTTCTCACCAGACCTTACCTGGATCTCACGGCTCACTCCAGAAAGGCTTTCTACTTCCCTTTCAAGAACATCCATGATGATTTCAGAAAGGGCTTCCACCTCAATCTCGTCCACAGGTTTCCCGATCACGTCCTCCGCGGCCACAGAAAGGAAACGTGTGGCCGCAGGGTTTAACAGGGCAACAGATCTGTCTTTATCCACCACAAGTACCCCATCCGTCATGCTGTTAATAATCGTATGGGTCTTGCTTTTCTCCTTCGCCACATCCTTCAAGCTCTTTTCGGCCTCTTCCCTTAACCGCTTGGTTTCCTCTTCAAGGGCCTTCTTCTCAAGAGCCCGATGGACAACAATCCTAAGTTGGTCTGGGGTAAACGGCTTTGGAATAAAATCATAAGCCCCTTTTTTCATTGCCTCCACCGCTGTATCTACTGTAGCATACCCCGTCACCACGATGACGAGCAACGAAGGCGCTATCTCCCTGACATGTTCCAACACCTCCATACCGCTCATCCCCGGCATCATCAAATCAAGGAGCATCACGTCAAACGTGTTCGGTGATTCCCTGACCAGGTCAAGCCCAGTCTCCCCATTTTCCGCAGTGACAACCTCTATATCTTCCTTGGTCAGTATCCGGCTACTGCCATCACGCATAATGGCTTCATCGTCTATGACGATGATTTTTGGTTTACGATTCACACTTTCTCCCAGTGTATAGAAACCATCTCCCTACTTTGCAAGAAGCATTTCTATCCTATTGACCAGTTCTTCAGGTTCCACAGGTTTGTCCATATAATCTTCTGCTTCGGTTTCAAGTCCCATCTGTGGGGTATATTTCGTTGATGTAATGTGAGAAACCACAGCGGTAAGAAGTAGGATCGGGATGTTTTTGAGCTCTGAATCCGCTTTGAGTTCCTTAGCAACCGCATAGCCATCTTTATCCGGCATCATAACATCCAAAACGATTAGATCTGGATTCTCGGTTCTAGCCTTCTCCAACCCTTCAATCCCTCCATAAGCAGCCGCGACGTCATACCCCTTGCTTTCCAGGATCATCGTCACCGCTTCAACGAGATCAGGATCATCATCAACAATCAATATCTTTGCCATTGGTATCCTCCTTTTAATTTCCTATTTTATACTTGTGGACGGGGATATAAACCAGCTCCTTTGATAATCTCAGGCACCTTTTCCTCCCATTCTATGGCCATGATGTGTACCCCCCTGACCCCTTCTATTTCTTTCAGCCTTTGTATTGTCTCAATACAAATCTTAATCCCCTCTTCAGCCCGCTTCTCTTTGGGAACTCCCTTCAGCCGGTCAATAATCTCGTCGGGGACATCCATCCCAGGAACCATATTTTTCATATACTTGGCCATTCCCACCGATTTCATGGGGGTCACGCCCCCAAGGATATAAACCTTCTCATGAAGCCCCCGATCCCGAACCCCCTTCATCCATTCTTCAAACTTGTCCACGTTGTAGATACATTGGGTTTGAATAAAATCCACCCCCGCGTTGACTTTCTTCGCCAAACGAGGAACCCGTATTTCAAACGGATCCGCGAAGGGATTACAGGCCGCCCCGATAAAAAGCTTCGGTACCCCTTTAATCTCTTCCCCTTCAATGAATTTTCCTTCATCCCGCATAGCCTTTACTGAATGTATCAATTGGATGGAATCCATGTCATAGACATTTTTTGCTTTTGGGTGGTCACCAAATACCTGATGATCCCCGGATAAGCAAAGGATATTGTTGATACCGAGAGCAGCTGCCCCTAAGATGTCACTTTGTATGGCAATCCGGTTCCGATCCCGCGTCACCATCTGCAAAACAGGATCGAGACCCATCCCCTTTAGGATGAAGCAGGAAGCGGCACTCGACATCCTAACCACGGAGGTTTGATTATCCGTGACATTAACCGCATCCACTACATCCCTCAAAAGCTCACCTTTCTTTCGGATTACCTCCGCATCCGCACCTCTTGGAGGTCCACATTCCGAAGTAACCGCAAATTCACCTTTTTCAAGAACTTTCTCAAGGCGGCTGGACGATTTCATAATCTTAAATCCTCCCTCACGACCTTTCTCGGTCCCCCATCACGGCTGGTGGACCAATCCTTGATGGGAATGTATTCCTCAAACCTCTCAAGTTGCCCCAATGACTTTAGTCTATCTATGATGAGCTGCCATCCACAATCAATCTCCTTATTGACCTCACACTTTCCGTTGGACGATCCCCCGCAGGGTCCATTCAAAAGGCTCTTGGAACATCGAGTAACGGGACATATCCCACCCGTCAAATGGAGGATACAATCCCCACAGGCCTGGCAGCGCTCCGTCCAAAGTCCCTGTTCCTCTGTAACCCCGATAAACGTGGTATTAATAGCGGGAAAAACGGGAGTTTCCGGGTAAGCTTCGGCCACAAATTGAACTCCTGCTCCGCAAGCCATGGACAGAATAGCCTCATAATTGGGAACCATGGACCGAATCTGCTCAATATACTCATGATCACACTGGCGCTCCAGGGTAAACTCCAAAATATCAATGGCACGGCCCTTTTGTTTGCGTAAGAGCCGTAGCTCCGAGGCCAAAATGCCTACCTCCTTTTCACCCCCGACAGAGCACACAGTCACACATTCCCTGCATCCCAAGACGATGATCTTTTCGAAAGGATCGATCATGGCCTCGATCTCCTCCATTGGTTTCCTCTCACCTACAATCATGACACATCCCCATCCTTCTTTTGTTTTGGTTGCTTGAGAGGGCTTGGCCCAAGTTTCTTAATCTTTTCCACCATTTCCCTTGCCACAGCTGCAAAACGAGGTCCCATGGCCGCCGACATATTGTACATCTCCAACCTGTCCCCACCAAAACCGATTTCATCTAGGAGCTTTTTTGCATGCTGGACCCGTTTTTTCGCTCTGAAATTCCCGTTAATAAAATGACAATCCCCTTCCATACACCCGGCCACATAAACCCCATCCGCACCATCCTCAAAGGCCTTAAGTAGATGCAAAACGTCCACTTTTCCCGTGCATGGAAGCCGGATAATTCGCACATTCGGTGGATACTGGAGGCGCATGGAACCCGCCAGGTCAGCAGCGGTATACGCACAGTAATGGCAACAAAATGCAACGATTTTTGGTTCAAACATCTCTTCACTCATCAGGCTGCCACCTCACTCTTGTCATACAGGGCATCACATTTTGCAATCACCTGAACATCCCTGAAGTATTGAAGTTGAATGGCTTTACCCGGACATTCTGCTGCACAGACTCCACACCCGTGACATTTTATCGGGTCAATCTCCGCTTTCCCTCTCTCGTTTATAACCGGAACTGAATAGGGACACGCCCGCACACAAGTGAGACAGGCCGCGCACTTATCCTCATCCACAACCGCTACCACTCCCCCAACAGAGATAAAATCCTTGGCCAGGATCGTCCCTGCCCGTGCAGCGGCCGCAGCCGCCTGAGCGATCGATTCCGAAATATTCTTTGGAGAATGTGCCGTCCCGCAAACATAAATCCCGTCCGTAGCAAAATCCACAGGACGCAATTTCATATGCGCCTCCAGGAAAAAGCCATCTGTCATCCGAGGCACCTTCAACATCAAGGCAAGTTCCTCATTCTCTCTCGGAATTGTCGCGGAGGAAAGAACCAGTGAATCTGGATAGATGGTGATTTTACGCTTTATAATGGGCTCAAAAAACTGAACGGAGAGCCGCCCATCCTCCTCGCTGACCTCTGGCTTGCTCTCTGGACTGTAACGGACAAAGAGAATGCCCCTTCTACGTGCTTCTCGGTAGTAGGGTTCCATCAACCCATAGGTTCGTATATCTCTGTACAGAATCACCACCTGGGCGTCCGGATTCTTATCCTTGAGTCTCAAGGCATTTTTAATGGCCGTCGAGCAACAGACCCGACTACAGTATGGGCGTTCCTCATTACGCGATCCTACGCACTGAATCATGACCACGGTATTCTGACCCAGGGCAAACTGAGGCTCCCTAACCAGGGATCTCTCAAATTCAAGTTGAGTCATAACATGTTCATTTCTCCCATAGAGATACTCATCAGGTTTGAGTTCCTCACCACCCGTCGCGACAATAACAACCCCATGTTCCAGTTTTCGATAATACATCCCAGGTGCCACCATGATGCCCGTACTGAAATTGCCCTGTGTCCCGGAAAAATCAACGATCAAGGCATTGGTGATCACATGAATATTCTTATCCGCCTTAACCTCTTCAATCGTTTTATAAAGGAGTGACTGAACATCTTCACCCTCAATGGTAAAATAAATATTTCTTATGTTTCCACCTAATTGCGGCTCTTTCTCAACAAGGTATACCTCATAGCCCTGCTCAGAAAGCCTCAAGGCAGCCGTCATTCCAGCAATTCCTCCCCCAATGACCAGCCCCTTCTTAATAATGGGCAGATTCTTCTCATGAAGGGGGATTAGCTCACGTGCACTGGCCACAGCCATTCGAACAAGATCTTTCGCCTTTTCCGTTGATTCGGAATGCATATGCATATGAACCCAGGAGCATTGATCCCGAATGTTTGCCATCTCAAAAAGGTACTTATTCAAACCCGCCTGACGTATGGTCGCTTGGAAAAGAGGTTCATGAGTTCTGGGGGAACAGGAAGCTACTACAACTCTGTTCAAACGATGCTCCTTGATCCTTTCCTTGATGCGATCCTGCGTATCCTGAGAACAGGTAAAAAGGTTATCTTCCGCATAGGCGACATTCGGGAGGGTCTTAGCATAATCCCGAACAGCGGGCACATCTACCACCGACCCAATATTAACGCCACAGTGACAGACAAAGACCCCGATCCTGGGCTCCTGTCCCTCAACATCGAGCTCCTCTGGAAGTTCTTCTCTTACCAGTTCTGTCCCCCTTGCATCCGCCAAAAGCCCAGCCGCATATGCCACGGCACTACTTGCTTGAGACACCGTCTCAGGGATATCTTTGGGTCCTTGAAAGGCACCACAAACAAACACCCCGGGGCGCGACGTAGAAACCGGAGTAAATGGATGGGTGCGACAAAACCCATAACTATTCATCTCGACAGATATTCTCTGAGAGAGCTTCACCGCTTCACGGGATGGCTCCAAGCCCACGGAAAGAACAACCATATGGAAGGTTTCATTCTTTAAAGACCCATCTTCCCCCTGATAGGTCAGAACGAGATCGTGGGTAACAGGATCCTCTGTCACCCGAGAGATCATAGAACGGATATATTTCACACCGAACTGGCTCTGAGCCCGCTCATAGTAGGCATCAAACCCCTTTCCAAAGGCTCGAATATCCATATAGAAAATGGTAGTCTCGATACCTTGGAGGTGTTCCTTTGCAATAATTGCCTCTTTTGTGGCATACATGCAGCAAACCGAGGAACAGTACGGATGGTCTGTATCCCGGCTCCCTACACACTGGATAAAGGCGATTTTCTGCGGGATGTCCCCATCCGAAGGCCGCATAACGGTGCTGCTATACGGCCCCGTGGCGCTAAGCATACGTTCAAACTCGATCGAGGAAACCACGTTGGGGAAACGTCCATAGCCATACTCCCCTTTCTTCATCGGATCGTATTCATCAAAACCCGGGGACAGGATCACAGCTCCCACGCGGACATTTTCTACCTTCGGGGGGATCGTATAATCGATCGCCTCCGCTTCGCAAACATCGGCACAGATCCCGCATCCCAAGCACCGGCGACAACTTAGGCAACGCTTCGCTTCCCTGACAGCCATCTCCTCGGTGAAACCAAGTTGAACCTCATCAAAAGTTTTGATCCGTTCTTTTACCTCAATCTCCGGCATGGAAACCCTCGGTTCCTGTTCTATCCCTTCACGCACATCCTCAACAGGGAAGAAAACCTCCTCTAATTCTCGCCCCGCCTTGAGATCTTCCCCCTTCAGATAGCGTTCGATGGAAACTGCAGCCCGTTTCCCCGCTGCCATGGCATCGATTGCCATGGCCGGTCCTGTCACCAGGTCTCCACCAGCGAATACGCCAGGAAGGTTCGTTTCGAGGGTTAAAGCGTCAACCTGTGGCAACCCCCGACGTGTGAGCTTAAACCCAAGGGATTCAAGCAACGACATATCGGTCCGCTGACCGATGGCCGGGATTACCCGATCCGCCTTGAGTAAAAACTCACTCCCTTTAACGGGGATTGGGCGGCGGCGACCAGAATCATCCGGGTCGCTGAGGCGCATCTTGATCATTTTTACCCCGACAACCTTGCCCCCTTCTCCCACGATTTCAATAGGGGAGACAAGGTATCGTATTGCGATCCCCTCCTGGAGTGCTTCTTCAATCTCCTCCTCATTCGCGGGCATCTCCTTACGTGAACGCCGATAACAGATCTCCACAGACGCAGCTCCCGCACGCAGGGCTGATCGCGCTGCATCAATAGCCACGTTCCCTCCCCCAACAACAATCACATGACCCGAGAGACTCTTTAAAGTTCCAAGATTTAGGTCTCTGAGAAAATCTACCCCTGGGATGACACCGCCAAGGTCCTCTCCCGGGATATTGAGTGTCTGATTTTTGTGCGCCCCGATCGCAAAGAAAACCGCCTTGAACCCTTCTCTTTCAAGGTCTTCAAAGGTCTTATCCTTTCCAAATGTTACCCCGGTAGCAACCTCAACTCCCAAAGCTTTGATAGCGTCAATTTCCTTGTTTAATACATTTAGGGGCAATCGATAATCAGGGATTCCAACAGCCAACATCCCCCCCGCCACGGGAAGCTTCTCAAAAACCTTCACCCGAAATCCCTTGAGAGCCAAGTCATTGGCGCAAGTCAACCCTGCCGGTCCCGCTCCGATAATCGCTATCCTTTCTTCCCGCCTCTCATGCACGACCGGAACAGGAATCGGCTTTCCAGATGCCTCTTCATAATCCGCCACAAACCTTTTTAGGGAGGCGATGGCAATAGGCTCATCCACTTTCCGTCCCCGCAGGCACATTGTTTCGCAAGGATGGCTGCAGATTCGACCACAGACGGAAGGGAAAGGAAGTTTCTTCCGGATGATAGCCAGTGACTCCTCGTACCGTCCTTCAGCAATAAGTCCAACATATTCCCGTACATCCAGGTGGATAGGACAGGCCACCGCGCAAGGCGGATCCTCTTTGTCAATCACGTAGGTAGAAGGGACTGCTTGGGGATAATTGATATAAACAGCAGAACGTCCCGTTTCACCCTCATTGTACTCACTTAAAACCTCGAGAGGACAATTCTGGGTGCAAAGCCCGCACCCTGTACACTTTTGCGGGTCAACACGTTTTGAATGCCGAGCAATAGTTGCTGTAAAATTCCCCGGTTCCCCCTCAAGCCCCAACAGATCCGCATGTGTAATCAGCTCAATGTTCGGATTTCTGGCTACCTCGACCAGCTTGGGTGACATAATACACATACTGCAGTCATTGGTGGGAAAGGTTTTGTCCAACTGAGCCATCGTCCCACCTATGTTGGCACTTTTTTCCAGAAGATAAACCTTAAATCCTGATTCTGTCAGGTCAAGGGCTGCCTGCATTCCGCCTATTCCGCCCCCAACAACAAGTACCGCACCTGATTTCTCCTGGGTCATGATGAACCTCCCGGTGCCGTGTAACGATAGTAAGGGATTTTCCCCTCCTCTATACGCCCCACTACCACAAGACCTCGACGTCTAAGTTCGACAATGTGCCGTAAAACAGAATCTGGCGGCATCTTTAATTCCCTCGCCATCTCCTTCACAGACATTTCTTTGTTAGACAAAATTTCACAGATCCGACTCCTCAGTAATTCTCGGTTCATAATCTGATCCAAGGATATCTGAAACTGCCGATTCGTGTATCTTTCACCATAAAAATTCCCTTTTTCTACCAACGCCGGCTTCTTTTCCAGCAGCGCCCGAATCTTTTTGGCGCTAAAAGGATCCCACTTTTCAACGAAAGCGATCTTCTCTTCCATGACACTCCTCACGCATTATATGAGACCTACCCTTTTCAAAAACACCTTCGGATCCACAAAATGCTTTTTCCATTGCCCTGCCGGCAGTTCTCGCCCCAGGGCCAGTGCCAACAACTCAGAGACATAGAAAACGGGTAATCCTGCCGAATGACTGTACTCAGGCTTCGTGCCGGATTGCATCAGATCCAGATTCATCTGGCATAAAGTGCAAGAAGTTACAATAGCGTCCGCCTGTACAGCCTGGGCATTATCCAGAATATGGCCGCTTAAACGACAGACAATCGCCTCTTCCGTAACGTTCAGACTTGCACCGCAACAGTCCATCTTAGACGGCCAAGGAACCGCTTCCGCTCCGATGGCCTCCATGACCCGATCCATATACACAGGGTTTTCCCGGTCATCAGAGGCTTTTGAATGGGGAACACGTGTCAAAAGGCATCCGTAATACGAAACGACCCGAATCCCCTTTAAAGGCCTTTTTACCGCCCTTTTTATCCTTTTCAGGCCCACATCTTCGACGAGAATTTCAAGAATATTCCTGACCTCTGTACTCCCCTTGTAATTTAATGGTTCAATCAGTTCATTAACCTCCAGAAGCTTTTCCTCATCCTTCTGGAGAACGCGGTTTGCAAGGATAAATCGGTGATAACATGCAGAACAGGGTGCAAAAAGGGACAGGCCTTCCCGCTCGGCAAGCGCAAGGTTTCTTGCCGGCAGGGCAAGGGCGAGAGATTCGTTCAGGCTGTGCGCTGCCGTAGCTCCACAGCAGTTCCAGTCAGGAACCTCCCTTAAATCCACACCGAGGGAACCAAGGGAAACCTTGATGGAATCATTATATTCCTTTGCCGAGGAATGAAGCGAACATCCGGGGAAATATGCGATTTGAATTCCCATTAGCCTTTCCTCTTCGATGCACGATCAAAAATCTTCTCGATCTGTTCTTTATTTTGAACCTTCTGGGGAAAGATACTCATCTTTCCCATAAAAAACATCTTCATACCCAGCTTGGCATCTTTCAAAAATCGTCCTTCCTTAAACTCATACCGTGCAAGGAGCTTCGTTTCATTGACACGGCCATACTCCTGCACAGAATCAAGAAATAATTCATGGAAATGGACGATATGTGACTTTGGCGTGGCATCTCCGCGGGACTGGTAAGACAATCTTCGCAATGTATCCATAACATGGGCAATATCGATATCGTTGGGGCATCGCACGCTACAGGTATAGCAGGTTGCACAAATCCATATGGAATCAGCATTTAAGGCGGCAT
>JALTIG010000287.1 GCA_027004185.1 bacterium
ATCTCCGGAGGAAAGGTATGAAATTCTGATAGATTTCGTGAAAAATCTGACAAAGAAAAAGCGCAAACCTGAGAATTTGGAAGATTTCTTCATTCAGAAATTTGGGAGAAAGATGACGGAGATTTATTTCAAGCCTTACAACGAAAAACTGTGGAGAAGGAGCATGAAAGAGATATCTCTCGAGTGGGTTCCAGAGAAGGTGCCAGATCCACCGGTTGAAGACGTCCTTCGCTCATTGGTGGGCATAGAGACGGAGGGCTACCTGCATCAGCTAAACTTTTATTATCCTTTAGAAGGGGGATTTGAAAACGTGGCTAAAAATCTATCTTCCTCTATGAGAGATAGAATAATCACCGGCGAGGATGTTAAAAATTTAAAATTGGAAGATGGAAAAATCGTCGTGCGAGGAAAAGAAGAGCATGTATACGATAGGGTCATATCAACGATTCCCCTGATTTCCATGGGCAAAATTGTGGGAGGTGAGATAAAGAAAGAGGTGAAAGAGCTACAGTACAACTCAATCACGGTTGTTGGCCTTGGGGTGAGGGGGAAGTTTCCTGATTTCCACTGGATCTACGTTCCTCAAAGGGACATTGCCTTTTACCGTGTTGCTTTTCTGCACAATTACTCAAAGAACATGGCTCCTGATGGCAGAGGGAGCATAATTGTGGAGATTTCCCATAGACCGGATGAGAGTGTAGGTGATCCTGTTGAACTTGCTATTAGCGGACTCGAAAAGATGGGTTTTAAATTTGATGTGGATGTTGCCAGATACTGGACATGTGAGTATGCGTACGTGGTCCATCATTCAAACAGGAATAAAATTATTGATAAGGTAAAAAGAGAGTTAGAAGGAATGGGCATAACATTAGCCGGAAGATTCGGTCTGTGGGAATATATGAACATGGATGAAGGGTTGCTCAACGCCAGAAACGTGGCTCGGGAAGTGGGCTTGAATGAAGGCGTTGGTGATAATTCTCAATAAAGATAAAGCACCGCTTTTGGACAAATGTCTGGAGTCTATCGTAACGCAGGAGGGATTTTGCTCATCGTTCGATGTGCTTATTGTGGACGGAGCATCCAAGGATAACTCAAAGGAAATTGTCGAGAAATATAGTAAAAAGTACGGCTGCATAAAGTTCATGGTTCAGAAAATACTTGGAGGCACAGGATACGCGAGAAACGACGGTTGCGAATACGCCTTAAAAAATGGATACGATGTAATCATCTGGGGAGACTCGGAGAATTACTACGAAAAGGATTACTTTAAAAACATCCTCAAAAAGATGGAGGATTACGATGTGGTCGGCGGTGTACCGAAGGTTGTGGGAAAGTTTTACGCACATGCGTTTGCGTGGTACCACTCCATTCACCTGATATTTCCGGGATTATACAGGGTGCACATACCCGGCAACAACAAAGCGGAGAAGGTTGAAATATTCAGGAGATTCAGGTATCCGAACAGTTTGAGGTCCGACGATTACGGTTTTTCTCTTCTGCTCAGAAAGAATGGCGTTTATCTGAAGCATGGTATATCGTGGAACTCGTTTGTGAGAGTTTCCCTTCCGGAAAGTTGGAGAAAGGTGAGGATATGGCAGAATTTCCGTGCCAAGGGTGCGGCTCAAACTCTGAGAGGAGTGAAGGTTAAACCGTACGATAATCTTGCGTGGGGCATAAGCTTCTTACTTTTCCTTCTCTTTATAGCTCTTTTGCCTTTGAGCTACATACCACTGCTCATATACGGGGGTCTTTTTTTCTTGGCCTCTATTGCGATATTTTTTAAATCCATAAAATATCTTGCAAGCCCAAAGTACAGATACTTCTTCGCCCCGTTCTTCGGTATGTTAGTTTATTCCTATTATTCACTCAAAACCGTGTTTTATTATTGGAAACTGAGTGATTAAACTCGTTGTGCTGTTGAGAGGGGTGTGTTGAAACCCCACATAAAAATAAAAATAGGATAGATTAATAAAGGATGAGCAGGAGATTTGATCTGTACAGGAT
>JALTIG010000288.1 GCA_027004185.1 bacterium
ATCAATATCAGCTTCTGAATATTGGAGAGTAGTAAAGGGACCAACTTTTTTAATTCCAAGATCATGTTCAAGATTTAGGTAAACATCATAAGGAATCTGTAAACCTTCGGCTATTTTTTTCGAACATTCATTTTTACATCCATCTATTATAACCAAATGTGGAACTTTCCTAACTAAAGCTAACTGTCTTGGTGTTTTATTTGCTATGGCTGGCAATGAGAAAATGCCTACATTCACAATCAGCGCAACAGAAAAGTTCCCTATTAGAGGCTCTTTCCACCCCGAGTTTTTCCATGGCTGCCAGACCTCCTCGTAAACCTAAAGGCATTGACGGACACTTGTGACCGTGGAATTTGAGGCCAATTTCAAACAAATCTTTCATTCCCATTTTATGTCTCCTTCTTGAAAATATTAAGTGCTTATTTACTCATACGTTAAATTCCCTTTTTTAATAAAAGGGCGGGGCAGAAACTGATCAATGCCCCACCCTATGTTTACTTCTTCAGGAAGTTTTCCTTCTTTCTGGAAGTTTTGAGACGTCTTCTGCTATCTTTTTAGATATTCGTTCTACATCTTCCTCATCAAAATCCAAAGTTGGTTTCTTATCTACTCCTTCCTTTGCGATGGTAATTTCGTAAGAAGGTTCAATATTTAAACGTCTTAACACCTTTGAGGCACACTCATTCTGGCAGCCATTTATAACGATGAGTTTTCTCGATCTTTCTGCAATACCAACATGAGGTTTGGATTCTGCAGCAATAGCAGAAAGACAACACATTCTTGCCCCTTCAACTTCACGAGTTAATTTGACCGCTACCTCATGACCTACCTGTCCAACTGAGGCTGCTCCGTCACAGGCCAAAATAATATCAAGCCCTTCTGCTTCTTTTGTGCAGCTTGGTAAAAGCTGCCAATTTTCGCTCTTACTCATTTTTTTCTCCTTTCTTAGTTTTCACTACTTTGTGAGATCTAGTGCTAAAACAACGACCCAAAAATCAACCCAGTTATGGTTGCCATAACAACAACTAATGATACAAAAACCACTGTCTTTTGTGTACCCATTACACTGCGGATTACAAGCATATTGGGCAGGGAAAGTGCTGGACCAGCGAGAAGCAGAGCCAGCGCAGGCCCTTTGCCCATACCATTGGCAATAAGTCCCTGGAGAATAGGTACTTCAGTCAACGTGGCAAAATACATGAATGCGCCAACAATTGAGGCAAAAAAATTAGAAAATAGAGAATTCCCTCCTACCAGAGTTGAAATCCAACGGCTGGGGATGAGACCTTCTCTACCTCCGGGTGATCCTAAAAGAAGACCAGCCACAAGAACCCCAGCAGCAAGAAGCGGGAGTATTTGTTTGGTAAATTCCCAGGTCGAAGACATCCATTCCTGGGGTTCACCTTCTTTTCGAGAGATAAGAATGCTTGTTCCCACAACTCCAACAGAGAATGGGATAAGTGGATTTTTTGGTGATAAAAGGCAAGCCCCTACTACCAAAAATCCTGTCATGATAACACCTTTCCAGTTCAGCTTAAGAACAGAAATTAATGATACACCGAAAAGTATTCCAAAAAATCCCGTGATCCACCATTTGGAAGAATAAATAAAATACCAGAAACCTTTTGCCTGATCTGGTTTTCCCCAGTTGGCAAAGACTAAAATTGCTACCAAAACAAAAAAATGAAAAGCCGTTTGCCTGAGGGGACGTGTTTCTTCTGGTTCGGGCATTATAAGCTGAGCTTTAGCTTTTGCCTTTTCTTCTTTTCTGTAGATCATGTGCATAGAAAGACCTATAATCACACTAAAGAGAACCGCTCCCACCACACGGGCTATCCCCAGTTCAAAGCCGAGGATTCGAGCCGTCAGTATAATAGCCAGAATATTAATAGCAGGACCTGAATAAAGAAAAGCTATTGCTGGCCCCAGACCTGCTCCTCTTTTATAAATTCCAGAAAAGAGAGGAAGAATAGTACAGGAACAGACAGCCA
>JALTIG010000289.1 GCA_027004185.1 bacterium
ACGATTGGGATTTGATGATATTCACTGGCATGACATTTACTCATGACATATCGCAGGGATGTGGATTTACCGGCTCCAATGTCCCCGGTAATAACAGAAATAGCTTTTTGTTCTATGGCAAAGAATACCCTTTTTTCAAGTGGGGCGAGTGATGGGAGCGGATATAAATCTCTGACAGGAATATTCTGAGGAAAGGGATCTTTTTTTAATCCAAAAAAATGTCTTAAATCCATTAGAATCCTCCTGCAATTGTATTACTTTCAAATAACCTTCCACCTGTATGCTTCCTGTCATCCTTTTCTATTTTATCCCGCCTCATCCGACTATTGATGTGTGAATCCAGAGGTGATAAAAATCCTTTGGATACTTCATCTACAAACACTTCAATCCTGTAATGATTTTCATAGCGAAGAGTTACTTTTTGACCGACAAGCCCAACAGGAGCCTCAAAAAGCAAGCCATCAAGTTTTACAGTTCTATCCTTGTTTACGAGTCTTATCTCTTTTTTTCTAAAATATTCTACAAGATCATCCGGTACCCTTCTCAAGTTTTGCCCATCCTTCAAATATCTCGCTAAAGGAGTTTGGCCGGTGGTTCCATGTATACGGGTATGGTAAACATTTTCAACATAATCATAAAATCTTTCATTTAATTCCTGAAGGGTAAGATTATCCGGTAATTCAGTCATAAATTGTCCTCTCACTGTCCTGAAGTACCTTTCTATCTTCCCCTTACCTTGAGGCCTGTAGGGCCGTGCATAGCTTAGAGAGATCCCTAAACCGGCACATCCTAATTGCAATCTGTGAGATCGGAACGATGGACCGTTATCGACATAAAGCTTTCTGGGAACGCCCCTTTTTTTCATGGCTGTCCAGAAACAGTCCAAGTAATTATCTATATTTTCTGCAAGATAAAACTGACCATGGGTTATCAGGCGGCTATGATCATCAATTAAAGCAAACAGATACGTTTTCCTAATTTTCCCTTCATGTAGTACTGTCCCTCCGTGCATGCAGTCTGACTGCCATAGATCATTCGACATCTGTACTTCAAATTTACGCATATCTTTTTGTTTCTTTTTTCTCTTCAATTTATGCTGCTTCATAAATCTGTAGACTGTTGCCATGGAGATATCTTTCTCTCCTGGTAATAAACCGGAAGTACGAGCTCTTTCCACCAGACGGCATACGGAAAGATGCGGGTTTTCTTCCCTTAATCTGATAAGCCCGTCCATGGCTTCACTGTCAAGCCTGCGACTTCGGCCTCTATCACCTCGATCTTTTGGGTAAAGGGCTTCTATTTTCCTTCCTCCCTTCTCATAGCGGCTTGCCCAGTTAAGAATTGTTGCACGGCTTATGAAGGTTCTGTTTGAATAGGGAATACTCCACTCTGTATTTACCAGCTCCTTCAGGATACTCTCTTTTTCTCCCCAATGTTCATGTGTATTGCATTCAACCAAGGGGAAGATGACTCCAAAACGGAAGATTGCTATTTTCTCTTTTTTCTCACTATCCATAAGGATACCTCCTGAAATTTATTCTCATTAAAAAATAAATCAAGGCTATCCTGCTGTCACCGCAAAAGGCAGGTAGGGTGGATCACTGTCATGGTATATTCTGCGGTATTTTAACCTGAATGTTACCTGTTTTTGACCACTTTTAATGAAGGTTCGAAAATACTTCAGCGGGTTTAACCAATTCCCTTCCCGCTTGCTTTGGAACTTAAGTGCTTTCATCCAGTACTGTTGATTCTGACGAGGAATATCTCTTGGGAAAGGGTTACCTTCTAATTTGGTTACCAGCGATCTGTTTATCACTTTTTGGGGATACTGAAAGCCTAAGGGATATTCCCAAGGTCTTGTTGTGTGGACTGCTCCACAGTCAGGACACCGCCACCTCTTCATCCAGACCCCAAGTGTACATCCCTGGAAATATCTAAGGACAAATCCATGGCCCCATAGCCGTATACTTTTGCAGGAAGGGCAA
>JALTIG010000290.1 GCA_027004185.1 bacterium
ATCATCTCCATATCTTAATTTGTATCCTAATTTTAAATCTTTCCAAGGCGACGGCGGGCATTTCACTTAACGTTTTGCGGGTATGTGAAGCCCGTAAGGGTTTGGGTGAGCGGAGCGAGCCGTATAGCCGCTTGTTCCACGAAGTTTTGCCGAGACCGTGCATTGATATGAAATTGATTACGTTATTTAAAGGTTTGTTTAGGGTTTAGTGATTTGAAATTAAATAACGATTTATGAAAAAATAAAAATTAAGGAACTTGGAACTGATTTCCACATTTGGGACACTGAACCAACTGTCCGCGCATGCTCTCCGGCATTTGTGATGTAAAGCCACATACGGGACAAGTAACGGTTATCATTCCCATACTTTGCGAGGGAGTCTGTGTTTTATTCACAAATCCTCCCTGAGATGAAGGAGGTGGTGGAGGAGGATAACCTGTTTGTTGATATTGTGGAGGCTGTGTTTGCTGGGGTGGTGGTTGTTGAACCTGCTGTGGCGGCTGTTGAGGATACTGCGGGGGATATCCATAATAACTTTGTGGCTGGGATTTTGTACTCTTCTTTTTCATCAGTATAAGAACGATTAAAACAACTGCGGCGATAACCGCACCCAAAACTATCCATAGCCAACTATTATCTGGTCCATTAGGAGATGTATTTTGATGAGATGTGGTTGGAGGCGTCTCCCTTTGCATCTCTCTGGCAAGATTTTCTATTCCATTATAAGAACTTGTGTTTGCAGCGTACCAAATAAAAGAAACGTTTTCTTCTGTTCCTTGGGGAATAGAAGTTGTTTTGTTATAGATTACACAGTCTATGTCCCTTCGGAAAGGCCATCCATTATAACTACCCCCAGTTTTTATTCTAAGATAATAATCTTGAATTTTAGATGTGTTTAGCGGAACAAGACCAGTTATCCAATTTTTACTAGATGCACGAAGAGCACCATAGATAGGGTATTTGGTCACATGTATTTTGTTATCTGCCTTAGGAAGGTCAGAAATAGCATGTTCAGGTTCTCCAGATATTTTGTAATAATCAAACCATGCCATCTCCCCAAGATCTGAGGTAACCCAGATGCTGCATATCTGGGAATAGCTGTATCTAACGAAGTTAATATCAGTCGGGCCATATACCTTATAGGATACATTTGCATATAAATTTTGATCATGTGGTTTTATAGTGTATCTCAAATCCAGTTCAAAGTTATATTCCGTATAGTTACATTTTATATCTACAACCCCATTACCTCCTGATTTGTATGTATTAATCTCAGCAGGATACTTATCGCCCAGCAGTCTTTGCCATTTCCCCCACACTCCGTATTTTCCAATGAGAACTTGCAGACCAATCTCTCCACCTGTTAAATCACCACGAATCCTATTTAAATCATCGGTAGGATCGCCATTTCCATTGTCATCAACTTTCCATACTGTTATTACACCTTTTGGGTTATTATTAGAGTAATATGCAACAGTAGTATCCCAAGCAATGTAGAGTTTACTGTTTTTAATATAGTTATCTCCAACAACTACATCATTTGTTTGTTTTAGATTGACGACGGAAGAAACATTTGTATCCCCACTTCCAAGCCCCACTGCAAAAGAACTGAATAGGAGTATCACTAATATCCCCATCACCACAACTTCCTTTTTCATATAAAAAGATATTACATCGTTAGATATAAATTTTTTCATCAGGTTGTTTTGCGTCGGTTAATTTGCTTTTCCCACTTTAAAACAGGGCGAGGCAAAATTTGGGCGTTCAGCCGTGGAACGTGTTGCGGGTATCTGAAGTCCTCGTTAGAGGATTTGGGCGAAGCGTAGCGAAGCCAGATACCCGCTTGTTAGGCGTGGGCGTAAGCCCTGAAGCGACCGAGGGGAGCGGAGAGTCACGAAGGCACTTAAGGGCGGGCTGACTGGTTGTTAATCTCATTCTCTATTGCCTCCTCTACTTTTCTTTTTGCCTTTTCCAGTAATTC
>JALTIG010000291.1 GCA_027004185.1 bacterium
GAAAGGAAGCGTGAGTATATAGTGGGTGTCCTTCAAGATATAGAAAATCTCGTTAATGAATTAGGTGTCGATATAGAGTTTATATGGACAAAAGGAAAATATAATAAAAAAGTCGATAAACTTGCTGGAAAGAGAAGAAAGGCGGAAGAAAAGAAAAAAGAAGAGCAAATAAGAAAAAGAGTTATGAAAATAGAAAAAGCCATAATTAGAGGGAGAGATGTAAAAATATCCGAGAAAAACGGAGAATACTTTGCTATGCCAAAAAACGGAGGTTTTCCACCGGGGTATAAAGTCTCTTTAGACCCTCCTTATTGTGAATGTCCGTGGTGGCAGAATAATTGGGCAAACAAAAAAGAATACATCCAGAGGGCGAGGGCTTTACCGTGTAAACACATGTGCGCACTAGCAGAGTATCTGGAAGTGGATATCTTCGAGATATTTCATAAACAAATCTGGAGGGTGGATTGAATGGTAGAACTCCCGGAAGGCTTCAAACCCACAGAACTCGGCCCACTCCCGGAAGACTGGGAAGTCGTGAGACTGGGGGATATTGTAGAAATCTTTGATAGGAAAAGAGTTCCGTTGAGCGGAGAGGTAAGAGCAAAAAAGAAAGGAATATATCCGTATTGTGGTGCAAATGGAATTGTTGATTATATTGATGAATACATCTTTGATGGGGAGTTCGTTTTACTTGCTGAAGATGGCGGGTTCTTTAAGAAACTTGGAAATAGCGCATACCTTATGAAAGGAGAATTTTGGGTCAATAATCATGCCCACATCTTAAAAGCGATTGACGATATTACACAAAATCATTTTTTACTTTATTGGCTCATATATGATGATATTTCTAGATATGTTTCCGGCACTACACGGCAAAAATTAACCCAACAAGTTATGAAGAACATCAGACTCCCCCTCCCCCGCTCCCCGAACAGAAGCGCATCGCATTCGTGCTTTCCTCGATTCAGGAAGACATCGAAAGAACGGAAAAGGTGATTGGGGCGGCGAAGGAGCTTAAAAGGTCCATGATGAAGCACCTATTCACCTACGGCCCCGTTCCTGTGGGCGAGAGGGATAAGGTCAAACTCAAGGACACGGAAATCGGGCGGATACCGGAGGAGTGGGGGGTCGTTAATGTTGGGGATGTTTTTGATGTTAAACAGGGCAAACAACTTTCTTCAAAAGAAAGCCACGAAAACAAGATTAAAAGACCGTTTTTAAGAACTGTTAATGTTTTATGGGGAAAAATTGAGACATCAGACCTCGATGAAATGTACTTTACTCCCGAAGAATTTGAAAAACTGAAATTGAGAAAAGGAGACATCCTTCTATGCGAAGGTGGAGATATAGGAAGAACTGCAATTTTTGATTTGGATGGTCTGGAAACTGCATATCAGAACCACCTTCACAGATTGAGGGCAAAAACCGACAATGTCGTAAATTATTTCTTTTCATACTGGATGCAGTACAGCATAAAACAGAAAAAAATGTATATTTCGCAGGGTAATCGTACAACTATACCAAACCTGTCCCAATCCCGCTTAAAATCGTTTATAATCCCCCTCCCTCCGCTCTCCGTTCAGAAGAGGATTGCCGAGATACTTTCTGCCATTGATGAGAAGATTGAGGCGGAGGAAAGAAAGAGAAAGGCTCTTGAAGAGGTGTTCAGAAGCATGCTTCACAACCTGATGACCGGAAAGATAAGGGTGAAGGATTTGGATTTGAGGAAGTACGGATTGGAGGGAAAAAATGAATGAAGAACAACTAAAGGGGAAAATATTTGAGGAAGTGGTTAAGCACCATCTTAAAAAGCATGGATATAAGATAATACCAGCAAATATCCAGAATTATTATGGAGTAAAGAAAAAATCGAACGGTCTTAATGTTAAGGGTCGGGGAGCGTGGCATCAGATTGATGCTCTGGGGCAGTTTATGTTTCAAATACCTTTTGTTTA
>JALTIG010000292.1 GCA_027004185.1 bacterium
TGCGGTTCCACAATCTATCATGTCCATCCCATATTTTGCAAGGTATTTTGCGATAGTGCCGCCTCCACCTTCATCCACCTTACCAAGTTCTGCCATCTGCCAGATCACCCCTTTCTTATTGAAGAGGCTCCGGATCTCTCCTACGTATTCCGCTGTGGCGTCGTTTGCATTGTATTTTCCACCGGATCCGGTAAATTTGGTGATGCACACCCCATATCCGATTCTTGCGGCGTTCTGTTTCTCGTGAACATCCTGGTAGTTCGGGTTGATGGCACCATTGACATCGGCAGAGATGGCCTTTGAATTGAAGAGGGCTTGTCGGATAAGGTCGCTGGTGGGAGAATGCCCGGAGAGCCGGAAGAGATTACTGACGGCCAGTTCAAGGAATGTGGATTTAGCCCCTGTATTTCCGTCGCTCCCAATCTCTTCCTTGTCGAGAAAAAGGGCGATGGATGTCCATTCGGGGGGGTCCTGGAGGGAAAAGATCGCCTCCAGGCTACAAAAGGCACAGACCCGATCATCCTGCCCGTAACCTCCGATCAGGCTTTCATCGAAACCGATATCACGGGTTTTGAAGGCAGGTACAACCTCAATCTCCGCGCTTAAAAAGTCTTCTTCAACCAGCCCCCAACGTTTGTTAAGAAGCTTCAGAAGATTCAACTTGAACCTTTCTTTGGCTTCTTCATCGGGGTAGGGGACACTCCCTGCAAGCAGGGTAAGCTTTTCCCCCACGATCGCTTCCTGCAGTTTCTTGGTATCCTGAACCTTATGGGAAAGATGAGGGAGAAGGTCACAGATCGTAAAAACGGGATCCTTATCGTTTTCCCCAAGGGTCAAGGTCAATCTTGTTCCGTCCTTTTTGATGATAGTCCCGTGAAGGGCTAAAGGAATGGCAACCCATTGATATTTTTTGATTCCACCGTAATAGTGGGTTCGAAGAAGGGTTAGGTCTACATCCTCGTAAACCGGGTTCTGCTTTAAATCGAGCCGAGGGGCATCGATATGAGAGGTGACAATTCGGAGCCCTTCTTCCAATGGTCGTTTCCCCATAACGGCAAGGATGACGTTTTTATCCCTGTTTGTTTGAAGGTAGCGAACAGGGGTTCCCTCCGGTGTTCTGGAAAACCCTTCTTTCTGCGCGAGATTTACGATATTTTTGACTGTCTCCCGTTCCGTTTTTGAGGCGTCAAGAAAAGATCGATACCTTTTGCAGAAGGTGAGGACGGATTTTTTTTCTCTCGCACTGAGCAAGTCCCAGACAGGCTTTGGTTGAAGCTTTAGTGTTTTTTCAAGTTCTTTTGTTTTTTTCATTATGATTCTCCGGTCTTATTTTTTTCTTTAACTTGATGATCTTGTCGAGGATAGCATCTGCTGCATCTTCCTTGCTTTGAAGGGGAAACCTGCGGATTTTCCCGAACCGGTCGATCAACATGATGCGGTTCGTATCGACTTCGAAGCCTGCGTCAGGTAGGTTGACATTGTTGACCACAATGAGATCCAGGTTTTTATCCTTGATCTTCTGGAGGGCGTTTTTTTCAAAGTTTTCTGTCTCCGCGGCAAATCCCACAAGGATCTGTGTCTCTTTTTTTCCCCCGAGGGACTTAAGGATATCAGGGTTTCTTACCAATTCCAATTGAAATACCCGGTCTGATTTTTTCAGCTTGTGTGGAAAGGGTCTATTTGTGCGGTAGTCCGCTACTGCTGCTGCCATAATCACGATGTCTGAATAAGGGTAGTGTTCGTAGATTTCCCTTTCCATTTCCAAGGCCGTTTTGACCCGAATAAGGGTAATCCCTTCCTTGGGGATTGAGAGCCGTGTTGGTCCACTAATAAGGATCACCCGTCCCCCTCGACGCTTCGCTGCTTTCGCGATGGCGTAGCCCATCTTTCCGCTGGAGCGGTTCGTAATATACCGCACGGGATCTATAGGTTCCTGCGTCGGGCCGGCAGAGATCAGAATGGTGTTATTGTGTAAGTCTTTCTCTGTAAAGATATCCTTAACCTTCTCTACGATACAGGTTAACAGCACGAGACGTCCAAGCCCCTCTTCACCACATGCCATCTCACCCTCCTCGGGACCTATGAAAAAATGGCCGGTTTCCTTCAGAACAGCAATGTTTCTTTTCACAATCGGGTTTAGATACATCCTTGAATTCATGGCGGGAGCAAAGAGTATAGGCTTTTGCGAAGTGGCCATGATGAGGGTGCTGACAAGGTCATCAGCAATGCCCGATGCTGCTTTCCCAAGGATATTTCCTGTTGCCGGGGCGACAATCAGGATGTCGCACCATGCTGTCGCCTCAATGTGAGGGATCTGGCTCTCTTTGATAAGCGTGAACTCGTTTCTTAGGACGGGATGCCCGGTTAGGGTTTCGAGTGTCAGGGGTTGGATAAATTTGCAGGCATTTTCGGTAACAGCAGCCCGGACTTCACATCCGGATTTTACGAAAAGGCGTATTAGTTCTGGTATCTTATAGGCGGCTATCCCACCAGTGATGGCTATCAGTATCTTTTTCCCCCTCAGATGATCCACGCCTTCCCCTCCACGAAGGTGTTAAAATTCGGTAAATCTATAGCATGGAAAGCGGGGTTTTACAATGGAGACGCTTAAGCTTAACATAAGTGGGGCGTATTATCCTGAAATCTCCCTGCTCAGACGATTCGCCCGGTCTTTAAATGTGAATCACATGATACCTCTAATTCACTCGATTTTGGATAGGGAGATTACAGGATGAGGAGGGGTGGAAGGGAGATTGGAAGGGCTGCTCAGTGATTCAATACCTACGGCTTTCAAGATAGCGGCGGATTCTCTCCACTCCCTCCAAGATGTTTTCAAGGGAGTTGGCATAGGAAAACCGAACATATCCCTCACCCATGGGGCCAAAATCGATTCCGGGGGTAATCCCCACATGGGCGTTTTCCAGTATTTCAAAAGCGAACTCGTAAGTATTGCGCGAGAATTTCTTGCAGTTGGCAAAGATATAGAAGGCCCCTTCCGGTACCTTGGGGATTCTAAATCCCAGTTTTTTCAGGGCAGGGACGAGCGTGTCACGTCTTTCTCGATAGGTGCGAACCATTCTCTTTACCTCTGGATCCGCCTCTTTCAAGGCGGCTCGTCCTGCCCATTGGACAAAATCGGCTGCGGAGATGAAAAAATTCTGCTGGATCTTTCTCAGTGCAGGAATCCAGTCGTGAGGGGCGATCAGATACCCGAGGCGCCAGCCAGTCATGGCGTAGCGCTTGGAAAACCCATTGATAACAAAGGCATGATCGTTAAATTCAAGGATGGAATGATCTGCTTCTTCGTATCGAATGCCATGGTAGATTTCATCTGAAATAATGGGAACCCCAAGGTCTGAGAGCGATTTCATCTGGGAAGGACTGAGGCTCATCCCTGTGGGATTAGCTGGGGAATTTATAAGTATGGCTTTTGTCTTTGAGGAAAGATTCCTTTTGACCCTTTCCGGAGTGAGCTGAAAATTGACATCGGCTGAAACGGGGATCAGTCGGGGGATACCTCCTATAAAGTTAACCATGTTGGCATAACAGGGATAGTATGGGTTGGTCATGATGATTTCGTCCCCCGAGTCGAGCATGGCAGCAAAAATCATGAGGAGAGCGGGAGAGGTACCGGATGTGACGATAATCTGTTCCGGATCTACTGATACCCCATAGCGTTTCATATAATCTTCACAAATGGATTCTCGAAGTGGAAGGATTCCCTGACTATGGGTATAGTGTGTTTTTCCCTCAGAGAGGGCCTGACACCCTGCCTTAACAATACACGTAGGGGTGGGGAAATCTGGTTCCCCAACCTCCATATGGATGATAGAAACTCCTTCCCTTTCAAGAGCTCGGGCGCGTTCCAGAACATCCATGACGATGAAGGGGGGGATCTGTTGGGCCTTATGTGTGATTTGGATATACATACACCGTTTCTCCCGTTCGGGCTTTCGTGATTTGAGCCGCATTCCTGTTACGTATAAAGATTTCTAAATGTGAGGTAGAGCCAATAACTCCGGCTGGCTTTCCCTCCGGGGCTTCGGCAAAGGTGTTGTAAAGAGTACAAGAGATGTTCCTGAAAACAAACCTGGTCTTGGAGAGATTGGATTGAATGGATAAAAGGTGATCACGATGGATGTTGGAGATGAGATTGCCGAAACGATCAATGTGGACGATGGTTCCAGTGATTTTTTCTTGTGTTATTAAGGGCACCCGTCCCTGGATATCAAGGAGTTGTGGGAGGGAGCTGCCGAGACTCGGTATTATCTCTGGTCCCTTTAACCAAAGGTGTGCCGCAACCGGGGCGAAGATATCTCTTCCATGGAAGGTCTTGCTCACAGAGGCCTTGAAGAATACCTTGTTGTTTAGGCAGATGCATTCCTTGTCTGGGTCCTCATTCAGAAACCCGAAGAGTCCATTATCCGGGCCAATGAAGTAGGCGTTAAAGGCATGAACGAGGACAGGGTTTCGGCTTGTTCCAACGCCGGGGTCCACAACACAAACAAAGATCGTTTCTTTTGGAAACTCACGAAAGGAAGTGGATAGCACAAAGGCGCCTTCCAGGATATTCTGAGGGTTGATTTCGTGGGTAAGGTCGATTATCTGACAGGATGGCGCAATGTTAACGATGGCTCCCTTCATGATCCCAACGTATGGGTCACTCATTCCGAAGTCTGACATTAAAACAACAAAGCTTTTACATTTATGATTCATATTGCGCTTAATACCCTTCTTCCCGATATGAGAGCGAAATAGCAGACCTTTTGTCATGTGTCAATACAAGGTGTTATTCTCCATTTGCAATGTATAGAAGTCTCAGGTAGAATACATGTATGAATGGGTCCACGATCTCGAGATTGCGTTGAATAAACCAAAAAAGGAAATATCGTAGATATGGGTATCTTGAGTGACACGATTGTTTTCTTTTTTAACAAATTTCTTGAAGAGTTGGGGATCCTTTTTGGTTTTTTACAGTAAGGGGGGTGAATCTCTGTGTACAAGGTATTTCGCAGAATCATGCTTGAGAAAGGATGGGCTAGACCCGGAATGCGTCTCGTGGTCGGTGTGTCTGGGGGGATAGATTCCATGGTTCTGCTGGACCTTTTACGCAGATTGTCCAGAGAAATTTCTCTTTTGATAGTCGCAGCTCACTTAAATCATGGTCTTAGAGGAGAGGAAGCAGAGCGAGACGAGCGTTTTGTAACAGAGAGATGTGCGCGCTGGAAGATACCGGTTGAATCGGAAAAGAGGGATGTGAAAGGGATTGCAAGGAAAACCAAGGATTCCATCCAGGTTGCCGCCCGAAAGGTACGGTATGAGTATTTAAATGAGGTAATGGAACGTTATAAGGGAGATTATCTCGTATTGGGGCATCAAGCGGATGACGTTGCCGAAACGGTGCTTATACGTTTTTTGCGTGGGGCTTCTGTCCAGGGGTTAAGCGGGATTCTTGAGCAAAATGGAAGGGTGATTCGCCCGCTTTTGTCGTTCTCAAGGATAGAAATCTTATCATATGCACAAGAGGAAGGGATCCCCTATGTGGAGGATAGCTCTAATGAGAAGGGGACCTACCTGCGTAATAGGGTTCGGCATGAGTTGATTCCCCATGTCACGCGTATGTACCAACCGGCCTTTCCCCGCCACCTCCTAAGGTATGCCCAATATTTTGGAGAGATACATGCCTACATTTCTGAGGTCTGTAGGGAAATAGAGCAGGAGGTGGTAAGACAAGACGGCAGCATTAACGTGCCTTTTTTTCAGAAGCTTCCTATTACACTTCAAAGGGCTTTCCTAGAAACGTACCTCCTTAAAAGAGGCTGGATGGAAGATGCTCTCTCCTTCAACCAGTTGAGTGGGATCATTAAGATGCTTGCGGCTCCTGGAGGAATGCAAAGGTTCAGGCTTAAGCATGGCCTCTGGCTGGTTCGGGAATATGATCGCCTTTTTGTTGTTACAGAGCCTTTGGAGATCAAGGCCATTCACCCTGTTTCCTGTGGGATTCCTGGATCGATTGAGATAAAAGAGATTGGAAATCGCCTGCATGT
>JALTIG010000293.1:0-377 GCA_027004185.1 bacterium
TTCTTCCCACCTGACAGAGCTTTACAACCCGAAGGCCTTCTTCACTCACGCGGCGTTGCTGCGTCAGGCTTTCGCCCATTGCGCAATATTCCCCACTGCTGCCTCCCGTAGGAGTCTGGACCGTGTCTCAGTTCCAGTGTGGCTGATCATCCTCTCAGACCAGCTACCCATCGTTGCCTTGGTAGGCCATTACCCTACCAACAAGCTAATGGGACGCGGGCCCATCCTTGAGCGGCAGCTTCTTCGAGAGGCCACCTTTCCTTCCCTACTCCGAAGAGTTGGGAAGCGCATCCGGTATTAGCAGACCTTTCGGTCAGTTATCCCCGTCTCAAGGGTAGGTTACCCACGCGTTACTCACCCGTGCGCCACTTTACTTG
>JALTIG010000293.1:387-16828 GCA_027004185.1 bacterium
CGAAGGGAACGTTCTCGTACGACTTGCATGTGTTAAGCACGCCGCCAGCGTTCGTTCTGAGCCAGGATCAAACTCTCCAGTTTAAACTTCCAACTCCCCGAAGGAAATTGATTCTGTGAGATTGACCCCACAAGCGAACTTGCTGCTATTTAGTTTTCAAAAAGCATTGCACCATTTGTGCAAGATATAGTATAATCCTCTTTGGATAATTTGTCAAGCCTTTTTTTGTTCTCAAATTCCTACATCCAATAGTGAATGCGGATACTACAGAAACTTTTTCCCTTTGTCAAGCCTTTTTTCCTTTAACCTTTTTATTTAAGGTTCTATCCAACAATCCTATGATATCAATATGTTACACTTGGATCATGCTTCAGAAAAGAAATTTTCCTCAAATGATTTACCTTTTCTCCTCCTTTTCCTTTACAAAAAGAATGAAACATGTCCCCCCCATAAAAAGCGCCTCAACCGACAGAACCCCTATCTTCGGCTGCTTCGTTAAAAGGGCCACCATCCCCATCAAAAAGGGCCCGAGAACTGCGGCAAAACGCCCCAGCATATTATATACACCAAAGTAAGCAGCCTCCCCACTTCCGCGTGGGACAAAGCTCGCAAAGAGGGAACGGCTCAGTGACTGAACCCCTCCTTGAACAAGCCCAACTGCGATAGCAAGAATCATAAAGTCCCTAGCCCGTGTGATAAATAAGCTCCCCGCCACGATTCCAAGATAACCAGCAAGCCCGATAAGAATTCCTGTTTTCGCCCCCCACCTGGTCCCCATCTTTCCAAACAGTAAGGTGGCCGGAAACCCGATAAACTGGGTTATTAAAAGCGCAAGTATGAGATCTCTGGGATGCAATCCGATCGCCATTCCATAATCCACCGCCATGCGAATCACCGTCCCCACCCCATCGATATAAAGCCAGTAACCCACCAGGAACATCCCTACATTTTTTTTCTGTGTCAACATCTTTAAGGTTTCATAAACCTGACATCCCCATTCCGCCAAGTTTCCTCCCAAGGAGGTTTTTCCCTTCTTCTTAGATTCCCGAACAAAAACAAAAATAGGAACCGAAAAGATCCCCCACCAGGCCGCTACAGCGAGAAAAGATATTCTAACCGCTACGGCCTCCGACGGGCATCCGAATGTAGCGTGATACAATACTCCGCAAACGCACAGGGCAAAAAGCAAACCACCTCCAATATACCCCAAGGCGTACCCTAAGGCCGATACACGATCCAATAATCCATTCGGCGCCACATCCAAAAGCAGGGAATCATAAAAAATATTCCCCTCCATAAATCCAAGCGTTGCAAACACATAAAGCATCATGGCTGTCAGATAATAGCCTCGTGGAACGAAGAAAAGCCCCCCTGTCATGACGATCCCTAATAATGCAAAAATCATCAAAAACACCTTTTTCTTCTGGCAAAGGTCTGAAAGCGCGCCCATCAGGGGAGCGGAAAATGCGACAATGAGGCTGGCTATCGTATTGGCAAGCCCGAGGCGGAAGGTTGTGACAGTCACGTCACTGGTAGTGGACCAGTACAAGCGGAAAAAGGCTGGGAAAAACCCGGCCATGACTGCTGTTGCAAAGGCCGAGTTAGCCCAATCATACAGGGCCCAGGAATAGATTTGCCTATCCAGGTTCAGATGTTTAAAACCTAATTTATGAGCGGCGGACAAAGATCAACCCTCAAAACCCATTCCTGGATCCCAAATCAGCCATTAAAAAGTTTCAGCCTTCTCAGCCCACTTCCCAACTTAAAGAGTCAAGAATAACTTTCCCAACCCGTGAAAAACGTATCAAGCAATATTCGATCAAATCACTGTTAGATCTTTAATCGTAAAAAGAGAAAAAAATGGAACAGACTCAGCCTCGAGTGCCTCCCGTCCACCCTCCAGGCGATCGACCAAAACACCAGCAATGGTCACATTGTACCCCAGCTCTCGGACCACACGTACCGCCTTCAGAAGTGAACCTCCAGTGGTCATCACGTCCTCCACCAGGAAGACTGATGCACCGGGATTGAGAGACTTGGCACCTTCGATCCACTGCATCGTTCCGTGTCTTTTTGGTTCCTTTCGAATAATAAATCCAGGCAGTGGATCTTTGTGAAGATAACTTGCAATCGTGATCGCCGTGACGATGGGATCCGCACCCAAGGTTGGACCACCCACCGCATCCACCTTTACATCATTCAACGAGTGTATTACCTCTAAGAATAGCTCCCCAACAAGATAGGCCCCTTCTGGATGCAGGGTGGTTTGTTTCCCATCGATGTAGTAAGAACTCCGCCTTCCAGAGGTAAGCACAACCTCCCGCCTCTCATAAGATCGTTCATAAAGCAGCGTAAGCAGTCTCTTTCTTTGTTCGTTCATAAACATTATTTCATTGGTGATAGATTATAAAAGAGAGGCATCTGGGGCTCTGGAATTTTGACAGGAAACTCAACGGGATACTGACCATCAAAACAGGCATAACAAAAGGGTCTTCGTCCCCCTTCCACGACGTATTTCAATCCCTCTAAACTCAGGTAGCCTAAAGAATCACAGGTAATATATTTCCTGATCTCCTCCAAGGTATGGGAATTGGCAATGAGTTCACTTTTAGTCGGGGTATCAATCCCGTAAAAACACGGAAATCGCGTGGGTGGAGAGCTGATGAGAAAATGGATCTCCGTGGCCCCACCGCTTCGAATCATCTTAATAATTTTTCGTCCAGTGGTGGCACGGACGATCGAATCATCAACGACTACAACCCGTTTCCCTTTCAGGATTTGCCGTACAGGATTCAATTTGATCTTGACACCGAAATGGCGTATCGATTGCTTTGGTTCTATAAAGGTCCGGCCCACGTAATGATTCCTTATCAGGCCTAATTCTAGGGGGATTCCCGCCTCCTGTGCATACCCAATCGCGGCAGGCATGCCGGAATCTGGGACCGGTATCACAACATCTGCCTCCAAAGGATATTCCCGTGCCAGTTGGCGGCCCAGCTCTTTTCTGATTTCATAAACATTCCTGCCAAAGATGAAGCTATCTGGTCGTGCGAAATAAATGAATTCAAAGACGCATGGGGACTGCTTCAGGGGAGGGAAGGGCTTGTAAGACTTACGTCCTTGCTTATCTATACTGACAATCTCCCCCGGATCGATCTCGCGCTCAAGAGCCGCTCCAATCAGATCAAAGGCACAGGACTCCGATGCAACCACGGTGGCATCACCAAGTCTTCCGATGGATAAGGGACGGAACCCCCGCGGATCACGCACCGCAATCATCGTATTCTCAGCCATCAAAAGGAGGCTATATGCACCTTGGACCCGACTCAGGGCATTGATCAAACGATCTAAAAGTGTTTTTTCGCGAGAGATCGCCATCAAGTGGATGATAACCTCCGTATCCATGGTAGACTGAAAAATAGATCCATAGGATTCCAGCTCCTTACGGATCTCCATCGCGTTGGTTAAATTACCGTTATGGGCGATGGCAACATTCCCAACCCCTCCCGAAACCACAAACGGTTGGGCATTTTTGATGTGGCTTGATCCTGTGGTGGAATAGCGAACATGACCAATAGCACTGGAGCCAGGCAGTGTTTTCAGGGCCGACTCAGTAAAGATATCCGACACAAGCCCCATTGCTTTGTGAACATGAAGCTCACGACCATCGGAAGAGACAATCCCAGCGCTCTCCTGCCCCCTGTGCTGCAACGCATACAGACCCAGGTAGGTTAGGTTGGCTGCCTCTGGGTGATTGAACACCCCAAAAATTCCGCATCCCTCACGTGGTTTATCCGGTATTTCCATTGCCTTTTCCTGTTTCATACCCATCTGGATATGCCTGATGCCACTGCCAAGCAGAAAATAGAATTCTTGACAGGTCTTCAAACTCTGGATGCCAATCAAGTTCCTCCAAAGCCCGGTGGTTATCCGCCACAAGCACCGGTGGATCCCCTGCCCGCCTCTTGGTAATTTCATAGGGGATAGGGATGCCGCAAACCCTCTGGGCCTCTTTTAGCACCTCAAGAACAGAATACCCACGCCCGATCCCCAAATTGTACGCGTCTCTTGGCAACCCCTGTTCCATTCCCTGTAGAACCGCTATGTGAGCCCGCGCCAAATCTGTCACGTGAATATAATCTCGGATTGCCGTTCCATCGGGGGTATCGTAATCTCCCCCGAACACATAAACCTTTACCCGCTGCTTCAGGGCTGTTTGGAAGATGATAGGAATCAAATGCGTCTCTGGGGTATGATCTTCCCCGATATTCCCTTCATTTCCCGATCCAGCCGCATTAAAATACCGCAAAAAAACAACCTGTAATCCATGGGTATGCCGATAACTTCGCAAGACCTGTTCCAGACACAGCTTCGAAAAACCATAGGGGCTTTTGGGACTCAAAGGATGTGTCTCTGGGATAGGAACTTCTATAGGATCCCCGTAAACCGCTGCCGTAGAAGAAAAAACGAAATATTTGACACCATTTTCTACACATGTGTCAATAAATCTAACCCCCTGGATCAGGTTATTTTCAAAATACATGAAAGGGTGTTCCATTGATTCTCCCACGAGGGAAAAGGCGGCAAAATGGATGACACGATCTATTTTAAATGTGCGGATAACCTCGCTGACCCTTTTTCGGTCACCAATATCCACATTGACAAAGGAAACCCCTTCGGGCAGAGAGGCCTGGTGCCCCTTTGAAAGGTTATCCAGTACAACTACTGAAAAACCAGATTGGACAAGCTCCCATGTCGTCACAGAACCGATGTATCCAGCTCCACCAGTCACAAGAATATTTGACATCAAGCCTCCAAGGAATTATAAACTTGTGGATATCTTAATCAGTCAATGGTTGGATGTCAACGAAGATGGAAAGGAGATTTAATGCGGCGTTTCGCGGTGATCGGCCTGGGACGTTTCGGGTTTTACCTGGTTAAGACCCTTTTTGAGAAGGGAAACGATGTTATTGCCATCGACTCAAAGCGGGAGGTTGTACAAGAAATCAAAGACTTCTGCTCCCAGGCGGTAGTAGCTAATGCCACTGATAAAGATTCTCTTGTCAGCTTGGGGGTACCCGAAGTTGACGTAGCGATTGTCGCTATTGGAAGCCCTATGGAAGCGAGTATCTTAGCCACACTCTATCTCAAAGAAATGGGAGTTAAACGAATTGTTGTCAAGGCCATGACCAATGATCATGCGAAAATACTTGAGAGAATCGGCGCGACAGATGTCGTTTTTGCGGAACGGGAAATGGCTGTCAAGGTGGCCAATAGCCTCACGTCCCGAAACGTAATCGAATTCCTTCCCCTGGCCCCCGATTATAGCATTATGGAAATCGCCCCTCCCACCGAATTTATAGGCAAAACCCTTGCGGAGATAGATTTAAGGAAAAGATACCGTGTCCAGGTTATTGCCGTAAAGGAGTTTGTCCCAGAAAAAATGACCATGATACCAGGAGCAGAATTCGTCATTAAGGACAGTGACATGATGGTTGTCATGGGGGCCAATAAAGACCTCGAGGCCCTACAAAAAAAGAAACTTTGATACATTAGAAAAAAATGAAGTCGATCCGCGAAACCCTGGAGGAAAATGAAAGAAAGATCCTTTCTCCCTATGCCACCCTGAGCAGCAGCTCCCGAGGAAGGTTACACCCTGAAAGGGAAGATGACATTCGGCCCGCTTTTCAACACGATCGGGACCGTATCATCCACAGCAAATCATTTCGCCGCCTGAAACACAAAACCCAGGTTTTCCTTTCCCCTGCTGGAGACCACTACCGCACACGTCTGACCCACACCCTTGAGGTTTCCCAGATTGCCCGCACAATTTCTAAGGCCTTGGGGCTTAATGAGGACTTAACGGAAGCCATTGCCCTGGGACACGATTTGGGGCATACCCCCTTCGGCCATGCGGGGGAAAATGTTCTAAATCGAATTGTTTCCGGCGGTTTTCGGCACTACGAGCAGAGTCTCCGTGTAGTAGACAAGCTGGAACAGAATGGAAAGGGACTCAACTTAACATACGAAGTTAGGGATGGCATTTTAAAACATTCTAAAGGGTTGGGAGATATCATGCCTTCGGAAAAGGACCAGGTTCCCGCTACCCTTGAGGGACAGGTAGTCCGGATTGCAGACGTAGTTGCTTATATCAACCATGATCTTGACGATGCCCAACGGAGCGGGATTATCAGGATCGAGGACGTGCCAACGGAGATCCTTGAAGGTCTCGGGGCCTCTCATTCCAATCGTATCAATACCCTCGTAGTTGATATCATCCAAACCTGTCTGGAACAGACACCCATGGAGAAGATCCGTTTCTCTCCTCCCGTTGAAACCCTCGCTCTCTCCCTCCGTTCGTTTCTCAACGAGCGAGTCTACCACAGCCCTCAGGTAGTCTCTGATTTCAACAAGTCTTCCAAGATCCTTGAAGACCTTTTCGCCTATTTCATGGAAGATGAACGGCGTCTTGTCAAGGAACAAAAGACCTATCTTCCAGATGAGCCCTATGAACGCCAGGTCTGTGACTTTATCGCTGGAATGACAGATCAATACGCCCTCCAGCTCTACCAGAAAATATTTCTTCCTCACCCCTGGATGGTCTATTGATGGTGGTTCTGGGCATCGAATCCTCCTGTGATGAAACCGCTGCCGCAGTCTACGATTCTGAAAAGGGAATCCTCTCAAGCATCATCAGCTCACAGATCCAAGATCATGCCCCTTTTGGGGGAGTGATACCCGAACTTGCCGCCCGCAAGCATATCGAAGCCCTCATCCCCGTTACGGAGGAGGCCTTGAGGCAGGCAGGTATTACACTCGATGTGGTTGAGGGGATTGCCGTTACATTTGCCCCCGGACTGGTAGGAGCGCTTTTAACAGGCCTCTCCTTCGCCAAAGCCTTGGCCTGGACATTAGGGCGACCTTTCGTAGGCATCCACCATCTCGAAGGTCACCTTCTTTCCCCTTTTCTTGACACCGAGGTGCCACCTCCCCGTTTCCCCTTCCTCGGTTTGATCGTTTCAGGGGGTCATACCAGCCTCTATAAAATCACCGACTATGGAAGATACGAACTTCTGGGAAAAACGGTGGATGATGCCGCGGGAGAAGCCTTAGATAAGGCGGGGAAGCTACTTGGATTGCCTTATCCTGGAGGGATTGCCATTGACAAACTTACCCAAGAGGGTGGCAACCCCCGTGCCTATAAATTCCCCATCGGGTTCCCTCAGCGTGACAATCTGAACTTCAGCTTCAGTGGCCTCAAAACCGCTCTCGTTTACACGGTCAAGAAGATGGCGTTAACACCACCTTTCAACCAACCCATTCATGACAAGATTCGACGCGATCTTTGTGCCTCTTTCCAGGAAACCATCGTCAAAGCGCTGGTGCGAAAGTCCTTATTCGCACTTGAAGAAACAGGCCTGAAGGAACTTGTGGTTACAGGAGGCGTAGCTGCAAACCATCGCCTGAGACAAGTACTCGAGAAAAAATCCAAGAAAACCGGCATACGGGTCATCATCCCTCCCGTGAATTACTGTACGGACAACGCAGCCATGATTGCCCTGGCGGGGCTTAAACGGCTCGAAAGAGGGCAAAAAGACACCTTTTCCCTAAACGCCATCTCTCGGTTACCACTTGAGTCTCTCTAACCAATCATCACAGACTCTTCGGCATACCGAAAATGCTCTTCCTCCTGGGGGCGCAGGGAGAAGGCCACGGTAGCAGGCCCCACCCGTCCCAAATACATCACCACTACAAGGATCACCTTACTGGCACCCGCAAGGAACGGGGTAATCCCTGTGGAAAGGCCGACTGTCCCGAAAGCGGAAACAACCTCGAAAAGAACATTCGTCAGATGCCACCGTGTCATCACAAAAGGAACCCCTGCTCCCTCTATTATCAGAATCAATAGGGTGCCAAGAAAGACAGTAGCGAAAGCCAAAAAGGTAATCACGATTACCCGATCCGTCACTTCCCGGGGGAGCGTTCTCTGGAGGATAGAAATCCTCTGGTGGCCATGAATCCGTCGCCAGATGAGGAGAAGCAAAACACTAAAGGTACTGGTTTTGATGCCCCCGCCACAGGAACCGGGAGAAGCTCCCACAAACATCAGAAACACAGTAAAGAAAAGTGTGGCATGTGTCAATCTCGCATAATCAAGAGTATTGAACCCAGCCGTCCTGGGTGTTATGGACTGGAAAAAGGCAGCTAAAATCTTCCCCCTCATAGGCAAACCAGCAAGCTGGTTCGAGTATTCTGCAAAAAAGATAAATGCCGCTCCTCCAAGGATAAGTCCCCCCGTCGTCACAAGGACGATCCTCGAATGGAGGGAAAGCCGACGCCGCTTTCCAAAAAGGGTGGGCAGATCAATCAAGACAAGAAACCCTAACCCGCCCAACACTATCAAGGCCATGAAAATGAGATTGATTCCGAGATCGTTCTGATATCGCGCCAGGCTGTCGGGGAAAAGGGAAAACCCTGCATTGCAAAAGGCCGAAACGGAGTGAAACATGGCAAGATATATGGCGCGCTTTAAAGGAAAATCCCTCAAGAACAAAAGAGTCAGACCCAGGGTTCCAAGCCCCTCTATGCCGAAGGTCAGCATAAAGATCGATTTGAGCATGCCGGAAAAATTCTTAAAAGGGGAATGACTGAAACTATCGTGAATCGCTGCACGACCTTTAAAGGAAACCCGTCTCCCAAGGAGAACCATGAAAAAGGCGGAAAAGGTCATGATCCCCAGCCCTCCCAATTGGATGAGAGTAAGGACCACCATTTGGCCAAAATGGGTAAATTTTGTTCCCGTGTCCACGACAATAAGCCCTGTCACACAGACTGCGGATGTGGAGGTAAACAGCGCATTCACAAAGGATAGCGGCCTCCCATGCACGCTGACAGTAAGACGGAGGAGAACAGCACCCAGCAGGATCGTTCCCGCAAACCCCAAGAGAAGATAGTGTGCAGGACGTAAAGACGCCCATCCCTTCTTTCCGGGTTTCTCGTTGAATCCCATTTATGATCAAACGTTAAAACGAAACGTGATGACATCCCCGTCTCGAACGGGATAATCCTTCCCCTCGAGGCGTAAGAGACCCTTCTGGCGGGCTGTTGGGACTCCTCCAGCTTTCACGAGTTCCTCATACGCAATCACCTCTGCCTTAATGAATCCACGCTCGAAATCCGAATGAATAACCCCCGCCGCCTTAACCGCCGGCAACCCTTCCGGGATCGTCCACGCCTTCACTTCATCTTTCCCAACAGTGAAAAAGGATATCCTGCCAAGTTTCTGATAGCAAAGGTGAATCAACCGTTTCATGGCACTCTCTTTAATCCCGAGATCCTTCAAAAACATGGCTGCATCCTCTTCCGAAAGCTGAGCGATTTCCATCTCAATTTCACCGGCAACCACGAAGAGGCTCCCCTTTAAAAAGGGGAAACGTCCCTCCACCTGCCTGGTTAATGATTCTGTTCCAGGCTTGCCAAGTTGGTCCTCATGGACATTCAGGGCCACGATAATGGGCTTAAGTGTCAGGAAATCATAGCTTCGCAGGCGCTGAAGGTCAGAGGGATCGGAAACAACTTGGCTAAGAAAATTCTCCTCTTCCAGGGCGTCCCTGCACCGCTCAAACAAGACCATCTCCTTCTCTACAGGAAGGCCCCGTTTCACGTCCTTCTGGAGCCTCTCCAGCCGTTTTTCAACAATGGAAAGATCTGACAGGAGCAGGTCCGTATGAAACCGCTCAATGTCTCGGATCGGATCTACCTTCCCCAGAGGATGGGGAAACACCGTTTCAGGGAAAACCCTAGCCACGTGCACGAAGGCATCGATCTTCCCAACCGATTTCAGGAAGGCCCCGTCCATCTCGCGAGTATGCCCATCCCTCACAATACCGGCGAAATCGAGGTATTCCATCTCTGCGTAAGTCACCTTCTTGGGATGGTACATCTCAGCAAGACGGTCCACCCGCTCGTCTGGCACCTTGACAACCTTGATATTGGGTCCCTGTCGCCCTGATTTCCTGCTGTCTGGAGAAGTTCCCGTCAAGGCCTCGAACAAAGTGGTCTTCCCGCTCAAGGGTAATCCGATAACTCCGATCCTCATGGTACCTATCTAACCCAAATCGCCGGCAACTGCAAGCCAAGAATCGGGATTATGTTTGATGAACGCTATACCTTTCTGGTAAAGAAGCCTTTGACCTCCTCCATCAGCGTGTAGAGAATCGGGAAATACACCAGGGTCAGAAAGGTTCCAACCAGCAGCCCCCCCGAGGCCACCACGGCAAGGGGAGAAAGCCGCTCCAGCCCGATGGCCCATTCAAGAGCGATGGGCAGCATCCCCACGATGGTGGTGCCCGCCGTCATCAGGATGGGGCGGGTTCGGACACGCACGCTGCCAACAATGGCGTCATGCAGGGATTCTCCACGCGCCCGCGCCTCCAGGATAAAGTCGATCAGCAAAATGGAGTTTTTCAGGACCACTCCGGCCAGCAGGATCAATCCCATGAAGGCCGGCATGCACCCGTGTTTGTCCGCGATGAGCATCCCCCACGCCGCTCCGATCAGGGCCAGGGGGATCGCCACCATGATGACAATGGGGTTCACGAAGGATTTGAAGGTTGGGATAAGGGACAGGTAGAGCAGAAAAATGGCGATGGTCATGCTCATACCCAGACGGCCAAACGACTCCTTCATCTGTTTGATAGCCCCTTCATAGTAAACCTTATACCCATCCGGGAGTGGCAGGCCCTTCAAGGCCTTAACAATCCCACTGTGCAAAAAGGAGATGGGGGCCTTGGCCCGGTAACCATGTATATCTACCACATTCAAAAGATTCCTGTGCGTAATCAGGCTTTGGATCCTTCTTTCTCGAAAATGGGCGACCAGCTTCAAGGGGATCAGCTCCCCCTTCGGGGTCGTGATATACATCTGTTTTAAGCGTTGTAGATTGCTTCTCTGGGCATAAGGATATCGGATCCGCATAATAATCCCGTCCTCATTGGGGACCCGGAAGATACTAGCAGGAATTCCCCGCAGGGCGATCCCGACCTGCTGCGAAATCGTGAAGGGATCCAGCCCGTAATATCGAGCCTTCAGAGAATCAACCACCAGTTGAATTTCTATTTTGTTCATGTCCCATGTTCGGGAAATGGATGTCAGGCCCGGGACCTTTTCCAGACGTTGATAAGCCTCGTCTCCCAATCGATCCAGAACTCGCGGGTCCGGTCCGCTGATCATCACATCCACCGGCGCCAGGATGGTGGAAAGGGGTGTGGCACCGAAGTCATAGGCGTGGAGGTATTTCAGGCCTTCGATGTGATGGGCCTGTTGTCGGATCTCTTGCTCAATCTGCCAGATGGTCTTTTTCCGGTGAAACCGGTCGATCATGTTGATGGTAATGGCCCCTTCCTGGGGATTTTTCCCCCTTCCAAAACTGACCACGCCCGGCTCGGAACCCAGGGTGCTCGACATCCTCAAAACGCCCGGTATCTTCAGGATGCCGGATTCTATCCTGGTTAAAATCTTCTCCGTTGAGGCGAGGGAACGATTATTTTCCACCTCAAAGGCAACTTTGACGATCCCTGTATCCATTGGCGGCATCAGGTTTCGTCCGATGGTTGTCTTCATCTGCCGAGCACTGATAACAAAAGCGGCGGCCCCGATGAGAAGAAAGATGGCTTTGTGGCGCAGACCGACCCTCAGGACACCTATGAAGAAATTCTGGATGGGATGAACCACGGCGTCGCTCGCGCGCTTGATCCAGCGCTCGATTCGGCGCTGCTTTCCCCTAAGGATATACGGGGCAATCAGGGGAATCAGGGTGATGGAAACAAAGTAGGAGCTTACAAGTGCGACAATCAGCGAAGCACAAAGGGGTCTTAAAACGGTCTGCACATACCCTCCAATGAAAAGGATCGGGAACAGGACCATGATGTTTGTCCCCGTCCCGGCGAAGACCGCCAGCATCACCTCATTAGTACCATCCAGGACGGCCTGGCGCAGGGGCTGCCCCACCTCGTGATAGTGCCGCTCGATATTCTCGATGACCACGATGGCGTCGTCAACCAGCATTCCGACCGCGATAATCACCGCCGTCAGGGTTACGATGTTGAATTCAAACCCCAACAGCCACATGAGGGCGAAGGTCATCACGTAGGTAAAGGGGATAGAAATTCCGGTAATAACCGCCCCCTTGAAATCCCCAAGGAACAGGAAAATGGTAATAACCGTCAGGATGATGGCGTCCCGTAGCGCTCCCATCATGTTCTTGATGCTGAGATTGATGATGGTTTCCTGCGTGTCGGTAATCTTGAAATCAAGCCCCGGGTATTGCTTCTTAAGCTGGGGAAGGAACTTTTTGACTGACTCGATGGTCTTCAGGGTATTGCCCCCATAGGCACGGAGGATATTCAGGGCGATGGCGGGCTTTCCGTCGCCATGGTACGCGGAGGTTCGTTCCTTGTACCCCCGCTTGATCGTGGCCACGTCTCTCAGGTGTACCGGCTCCTTGCCGCCGCCCCCAAGGATGATATTCCCAATCCGGTCGATGGCGAAGTACTCCCCGGAGGTTTTTATCAGGTACTGGTGATGCCGGTTCACCATCAGGCCGTTGGGGATGTTGAGATTTTCGTGCTTCACAGCGGCAATGACATCGGCCAAGGTCAGGTGATACCGATGCAGTTTATCCGGATTGACCAGGATCTCCACCTCCCGGTGGTATCCGCCAAAGACCTCCACGTTGGCCACGTGCGGTTGGCGAAGAAGTGCCTCCTTAATTTCATTATCCGCCAGTTCACGGACCATGGCCAGGTCATAGTGGCTTCCCTTTCTTGGGAAAACTGCCAGGGTCATGGTTGGGGCGGTGGCATCGCTAATCTTGAAGACCTGCGGCTCGCGAATATCGCGGGGCAGGAGGGGTTTGACCTTCTGAAGCTCCGCAACTACATCCGTGGCCGCGGCCTCAAGCCCTTTGGAATATTCAAACTCCGCCAACACCACCGAAACCTCATCCTTCGAGGTGGAGGTAATCTGGCGGAGCTCATCAATCGTGGAAAGCTCTTTCTCGATCGGGCGTGTTACATCATTGGCGACATCTTTCGACGACGCCCCAGGTTCCACAGTAACCACGGCAATCTGTGGACGGTTGGAATCGGGGAAAAGCGCCCAATTCATCCGATGATACCCGAAGATTCCAAGGATCGCCACCATCAGGATAAAGGTCATAACGAGGTATGGTTTTTTCAGATACCCTTCAACGATGTTCATCGCAGTGCCTCCCTGCTAAACTCCCCGACAATCTTAACAGCCTGATTCTTATACAGAACCATCAGACGGCTTTCATGGGCACAAACCACCGGCATCCCCTCCTTCAATCCCTTCGAGGAAAGGGCCGTGTTTACGAAACCCGTCGCAAGGATAGTAACTTCCACGGGTACGATCTTTCCCTGAACCACGCCAAACACCATCGCCTTGTCCTGCTGATGCAATACGGCCTCGACCGGAACCACCCATACATCCGGCAAGATGCGGGTCCTTATTTTAACTGGAAGGATATCTCCAAGCTTATAGGGACAGGGAACCTGCCCAAAGTCCGCCTCGAGGATGGCAAGGGAATCGGGCGATGTTGCCGGATAGATACGCGATACCTTCAGGCTCAGGGTACCAACCTGAACAGGAGACCCGACAGAGATTTTACGCACATCATCTGGTGTGACTTCTACCTTGATCTTAAAGGACCCCTTCCGGATAATCTGACAGATGGGCTGGCCCGGAAAGACCACGTCTCCCTTCTTCACGTAATAATGGGACAGTACCCCGTCGAACGGGCTGGTAATCTTGGTATAGCTCAATTTCGTCGTAATGGTATCGATCTCATTCATCAGAGCGGTTATCTGCCCCACAACGGCCGCCAATCGGTTCTCACTTAATTCCCATGCCTCTTCCGAGATCGCACCATTCTTATACAAAACGGTATCGCGTCTATAGATCGCAGAGAGATTCCTTTCCTGAATCTTCAGGGAGGCGATCTTTGACCGCAAAACCGCAATCTGCGCCTTCAATTCCCGCACCGTTCCATTGTTTCGACTGTCCAGTGCCACGAGAAGTTCCCCTTTCTTGATCGGGTCCCCTTCAAGATGCACGCGGCGCAGGACCTGCCCGCTTATCCTGGCCTTGAGATCCATCACGCCATTGGAACCCACCTTGCCCAAATAGCGAACCGTTTCCACAAAATTGGCCTTTTTAACCTTGGCAACGCGAACGGGAAGGGGATAGTGAGCTATAGCCCTCTCCCTTATCAGTTCTGCCCTACGCTTCATGATAAGCTTCCTTCCCCCTATAATAGCGGCAGACAGCAAAATGATAACAATGACAATTTTTAGAATGCGTTTCATCTTACCTCCTCCTCTATGACCAGATTAAGATAGGACCGTGCGGTCAGCCATTGATACATGCTCTCCGCTAACTGACTGTTGGAATAGGCCAAACGGGCCTTGGCCCTTAACATATCATCGATATCTCCGGCACCGTTTTCGTACTTCAAGGTCTCAACCCGGTCCACTTCCCTCCCAAGACTAACTTGGGAACGATAGCTCCTGACAAGCGCTTCGGTCGTCCGGACCCTCTTCACAGCTTCCCCCACCTCTTTAATAATCCTCTGGCGAAGCTCAAATACCCGCATCCGTTCTTCCAGGACCTTGACGCGTGCCGCTTCAACCCTGGTTCGACGCCTCCCTGCATCAAAGATGGGGAGTTCCAATTGAATCCCCACGTCCCATTCCTCCGTGCCGGAGATATCATCCCCATCATATGTCTGCATCACGCCCGTGGCAAAGATGGACGGCAGGCGGTCGGCCTTCGCAATTCCAACCTCTTTCCTGGCAACCTCCACCTGGTTCTCAAGGGCCGCCAAGTCTGAGCGTGTAAGGAGGGCACGCTTATACAGGTCTGTAACACTTTCTATCAAGGGAGTAACTTCCTTAGGGATCTTAATAGGCGCAAGAGAGAGGTTTACATCCACATTCTCCCTGCCCATAAGCGTTTGAAGGGCAATCTTCAACGCCTCCCGCTGATCGACAATCCGAACCTCCTCGGCTTTCCATCGCTGGATGGAATATTCAATCTTGTACCTGTCCACAGGTGGAAATTTCCCCTGAGAGATGCCAAGAACCGTATGTTTCAACACACTGTGGAGAGACTTTAGATTCTCCAAAACTGCTTTCTCTTCCCCGTTCAGTGCGAGAATGGCATGGTAGAGCTCCGTGACATTGTGGCGAATCACCGCTCTAAGCCGCTTCATGGCGAGCTGGGTAGAGATCTCATTGAGCCGTGAAATATCAATGGAAAGTGGAATCTTTCCCCCAAGATATATGGGAAGCCGGTAGGTCAAGTCAAATCCCCAGCGTGTATTATCAAACTGGATCCCGGTCCGCGCCCTCCGGGGCGTCATGGGTGAGGCGATTAGGTCATCCTCTGATCTGTGAAGAGCTGCGCCTCCGTTTAATTCCCCCCACCGTATGGTCCTAGCAATCCTAATCTTCAGGCCAGCAATGGACAGGCGCTTTTGGTATGTCTGAATGGAAGCGTTATTCTTTAACGCCTCTTGGATAGCCGCTTCCAGAGTCAAAACATTGTTGGCCCAGCAGGAGACATGTGGCACCAGGACTATCGAAAACGCCAAAAGACCAATCAACCATTTTCTCACTTTTGCATTCCCTCCGTGAGTATCCTTATGTAATGTTTAAAAACCTCCTCGGAGATGAGATTGACCTCCCTCTCCTCCCCGGTCAGACGAAAGATGGTTACTAGGTGTTGTAATGCACCCAGAAAAAGTACCGCAGAGGCATAAGGATTCACCGTTTTCTCAATCTCCCTGTTCTTAATCCCCAAAGCAATAATTTCCCGGATCCTACCGAGATAGTCCTTCAGGAAAAGAAGCATGTGCCGACGTGCTTCTTTCTGCTGATAGAAAAAGGATTCAGACAAAAGCGCTACGGTTATACCCTTTTTCTCTTTGATATAAGAGAGATGATGTGCATATATTTTAGAAAGCATTTCCACTGTTGTAAGGTTTTCATGAGCAACTTCCTCCACATAGGAAATCATCTCTTTCCGAACGTGCTCAATCATGGCAACCACCACCGCCTCCTTATTTTGGAAGTGGCGGTAGATAGCCGGTTCGGAGATATCGACCCGATCGGCAATGGCCTTCATGGTTAACCCCTTTGCGCCACGCTCCAAAAAGATATCCATGCATGTCTGGACTATCTGCTCTTTTCTTGTCACTCACTCAATCCTTTCTCAATCCTTTAGTTAGTTATTGATAACTAACATAATGGATTTTTGTTTGTCAAGAGAAAAGCGGGCAGTTTGTCAAAACTCCTTTTCGCTGATCCCGACATCGGTTTGATGAAAGGTAAAACGGATTAAAACAATCATATTCTATTAT
>JALTIG010000294.1 GCA_027004185.1 bacterium
TTGTTTGGCAAAAAGATTTTCTGTAACGATAAAGTCTTCAATGCGGATGGGATGTTTAAGGATGTGTTTCTTTTTTAACCAGGCTAACACGGACAAAGCCATTTTTCGAGAGGGGGGAGAGGCCAAAGGAAAATCAGCAAATTTAAATGATTTGGCAATGGGTTTTGGTAAATGGCATTTTCTGACAAGAAGAGGCCGAACTGCATTGTGGTCACGGTTGATGAGGGCAACAGCCCGGTTATAGGCATCGTAAAATCTACTGAGAAATCTGTGGTGGGTACGAATAAAGGAGTCATTCCAGATGAGAACCGTTTGTGAAAGGTTATCGTTTCTATCGTCTGCGATCCAATGGGCGCCTTTGAAGCGTGCAAGGGAGGCAAGGGGGTCTGGAAGTACCGCAGCGTCAATCTTATTGCTTATTAACATCTGGAAACGAATGGGAATACTTTTGATTTCCTCTTTTTTGATGTCCTTTAAGGGAATTCCATGCGAGGTGAGCAGGCCATCCAGAACATATTCAATAATTGTATTGGATGAGATTGCCACATGTTTTCCCCTTAGATCCCCAAGGGTGCGTATCGGGGAGGAAGGGCTGGAGAGAATTGCGAAGAGACCTTCGTCAGGCTTTTTGCCAAGAATAATTGAGACCGCGCGGGCTGGGAAACCACGGCTTCTCAACAAGGCTGCCGAGATGAGGTCCCCAAGATAAGCTTTGATCTTTCCGGTTTGAAAAGCCGCGTCTCTTTCCACGGCGCTGCGAAAGGTGAGGAGAGAAACAGGGCAGGAAAATTCCCTAAAAAGCCCATGATCCTCCGCTACAAAGAAGGGAAGGGCATCCACGATGGGGAGCACCCCCACTTTGATAGGTTTCGCGCTGGCGGCTTTGGCGAAGGTGAAACTGAGTATAAAACACAGAAAAACCACCACGAGCTTTTTCATCTCTGCCTCCATTTGCTATTTTACCAAGAGGTCTGTCGCGACAAATCCCAGAAATATTATACTGATCAGTCCGTTGATTGTAAAGAAGGCCGTGGTGATACGAGAAAGATCCCTCGGGGTGATGAGGGTATGCTCATAAATGAGTAGGATTGAAACGATGAATACCCCCACTGCATATAAAAGACCAGTGGGATAGGTTCTGGTAATCCCCGAGAGAAACAGGACACTTAAAAGGTGGAGAAAGCGGGCTATCCAGAGAGCAGGGGTGATACCAAAGGCGGCGGGAACAGAATGCAGCCCGTGTTGACGATCAAATTCCATGTCCTGAATACTATAAAGGATATCGAAGCCCGCAATCCAGCAGAGGACAGCAGCAGAGAGAAAAAAGGATGTCCAGGAAAGGGTTCCAGTTGCGGCCAACCAAGCACCGAGGGGCCCCCCGGATATAGCAAACCCAAGTACGAGATGGCTGTAAGTCGTATACCGCTTTGTATAGGAGTATCCGATCAGCACAAGGATTGCGAAAGGACTGGCAAGAAGACAAGCTGTATTCAGCATGGAGGCAGAAAGAATGAGAATGCCGAAGGCCAAGATACTGATCAGCATAGCAAACGTGCGGGAAATGCGTCCCGCAGGGATGGCGCGTTCTCGCGTCCTTGGATTCAGGCGATCGATCTCAGCATCGATTACCCGATTAAACCCCATGGCACCGGTTCGGGCCCCAACCATGGCGGCAATCACCCAGAAAACAAGATGAGCTGTCAGGTGGCCCCTGGTTGCCAAAAGGAGGCTGACAAAGGCGAAGGGTAAAGCAAAGATAGTATGTTCGAATTTTATCATTTCGAGGAATTCAGTGAATCCCTCATAGGCCTGTCTGATGATGTCAGGGATCGAATCCATAGTCTTTCCATCTCTCCGACACGAGGCGGACGACTTCCTCTGACATCTCCAATTCCTTTGGCCAAGGACGTGTAAATCCTTCTTCCGGCCACTTCCGTGTCGCGTCAATCCCCATTTTCCCTCCAACACAGGAGAGAGGGGAAGTATGGTCCAGAAGATCTGTTGGGCCTTCTGAGAGGAAGATGTCTCGTTTTGGATCTACATGGGTTCCGATCCTCCAGAGCACCTCGCCGTAATCATGGATGTTGACATCACGGTCAAAGACAACGATGAATTTGCTGAACATCATTTGACCCAACCCCCAAAGGGCGTGAATCACTTTTGTTGCGTGTTTCGGATACTGTTTGTCTATGGAGACAAGGACAAAGTTATGAAAACACCCGTAGGTGGGAAGGTCTATATCGATGATTTCAGGGAGTAGCTTTCGAATGATGGGCAGGGAAATACGTTCTGTAACTTTACCCAGGAGGGCATCTTCAAGGGGTGGTTTGCCCACCACGGTGGCTGGGTAGATGGGGGCTTTTCGGTGGGTGATACATGTTACATGGAAAACAGGAAAGGGCTCAGGAGGGGAGTAAAACCCTGTATGATCGCCAAACGGTCCCTCTGTCTTCAAGGGCTCCCTTGGATCGATGTATCCCTCAAGGACAAAATCTGCCTCGACAGGAACATAAAGGTCTTGGGTAATGCATGGGATAATCTCGATCCGTTTTCCTCTTAAAAGGCCTGCCAATGCCCACTCGTCCAGACCTTCAGGCAGGGGAGCAGTCGCCAGGTAGGTAAGCAAAGGGTCCCCACCCAGGGCCACGGCAACTGGCATCTTTTTCTCCAATTTCTTAAAAAGCCGAAAGTGGTGTGCGCCCCCTTTGTGCGGATGCCAGTGCATGCCCGTGGTTTGAGCGTCGTAGACCTGAAGGCGGTACATTCCAACGTTCCGGGTTCCATCTTTCGGATCGGCTGTGATGACCTGGGGGAGGGTGATAAAACGACCGGCATCACCAGGCCAGGTCTGCAGTACAGGAAGATTGAAAAGGTTGGGTGAATGTTGGACAATCTCCTGACAGGGGGCTGAAGAGACCTTTTTTGGAATGGAAGCCTTGAGGTTTTTTAATTTAGGGAGAAGGGTAAGAGTCTCCTTCAGGGAGGTGGGAATTTCGGCGTTGATTAGATCAGACAATAGAGAGGTAAAGGATTCGATGGAGTTACCAAACAGGAGCTCAAGCCTTCTTTCGGAACCGTAAAGATTGGTCAAAACAGGAAAATCTGAACCCTTGACCTGCTCAAAGAGGAGTGCCGGGCCCTTGCGCTGGAATATACGCTGGCTTATTTCACTAATCTCCAAAACAGGATCGACCGGAGCCGAGACGCGTTTTAATTCACCATGTCTTTCGAGAACTCGAATCAAGTCATGAAGGGTTGTTTTTCCCATAGGGGTCGCTCCTAAATACTCACAGAGAACCAGATATCAGGGATGGTTCAAATCGTTAGCTGGATCATCCTCATCAGCAAAGTCGCCCTCGAGGGTAATTCCTTGGTCTTCCATGACCTGAAGTATAAGGGTCTTAGCCTTTTCGACATCACCCAGTGGCACATAAAGTTGCTGTTCAGACATATTCTTTACGTGAACCGGGTAGGGGGTTACCCTGAGATCTCGCACAAAGCACGGGATTTCGTGATCTTCAAGAAACAGGCGCAGGTAATCCGCTTCTATAAGAGAGGGAGTTTTAAAGATCACGGCAAATTCCTCACCTCTTGTCACGTTTATGTTCCCGATTCCCAGGAGTTAAGGTAGATCTCTTGATCTTTTGTTAATGTATCAATTGTTACATCCATGGAAGTCAGTTTTAGTCGGGCAATTTCGTGATCAATTTCCTTAGGGACCCCGTAAACCTTTCTCTCAAGAGAAGAGGCATGGTTGACCATGTACTCGGCACACAGGGCCTGGTTGGCAAAACTCATATCCATAACGCTGGAGGGATGCCCCTCTGCAGCTGCGAGATTGATGAGTCTGCCTTCCCCCAACAGGTAGATACAACGGCCATCCTTGAGCTTGTATTCATCCACATAGTCGCGGATCTTCCTTTTGTGAACACTGAGTTCTTTAAGCCCTGGGATGTCCAGTTCCACATTAAAATGGCCGGAATTGGCAACGATTGCTCCATCTTTCATCGCCATGAAATGTTCTTTTCGGATGACATCACGATCGCCTGTCAAGGTCACAAAGAAATCCCCGATCCTGGCTGCCTCGGCGATAGGCATAACCCGATAACCATCCATGACAGCTTCCAGGGCACGCAGGGGATCGACTTCTGTGACAATAACATTTGCACCCATACCCCTTGCTCTCATAGCAACCCCGCGGCTGCACCAGCCATAGCCACAGACAACAAAGATACTGCCTGCAATCAGACGATTGGTAGCGCGAATAATTCCATCTAATGTGCTTTGACCGGTCCCATAACGATTATCAAACAGATGTTTGGTCATGGCATCGTTGACGGCGATGACTGGGAATTGTAAGACACCATCCTGAGCCATGCTCCGGAGTCGAATCACCCCCGTTGTGGTTTCTTCTGTACTGCCTATAACGTTTTTTACGAGGCTTTCGTGCATGCCAGGATCAAGGGTTTTCGCCCATTTTTTAACAGACGGATGGAGCCCGTCGTCTTTATTCAGAGCAATAAAATGAAGGGATGAAACCAGGTCTGCCCCATCATCCATTGTGAGGTGGGGAATGTGTTGAAGGGCAGCACGGATATGTTCGTAGTAAGTAGCTTCGTCTTCCCCCTTGATGGCGAAAACGGGAATCTCATCATCCTTTACCAGTGAGGCGGCGACGTCGTCTTGGGTGCTTAGAGGATTCGAGGCGCAGAGAACTACATCGGCTCCCCCCGCTTTCAAGGTCTTCATCAAGCTGGCGGTTTCTGTGGTTACATGTAGACACGCGGAAAGCCGATATCCTTTGAGGGGTTTTTGCTTTTTAAATCGCTCTCTTATCTGATTTAACACGGGCATACTCTGAGCTGCCCATTCGATCCTCAACCGTCCTTTGGGGGCTTGGGATATATCCGCGATATCAAAATCCATTCTGTATCCTTTCGCTGGGTTAAATTCCAGCTAATTTCTTTAGTTCTTCCACCTTGTCCGTTCTTTCCCATGTAAATTCGGGTAGATTTCTGCCAAAATGACCGTAAGAAGCGGTTTTCTTATAGATAGGTCGAAGAAGATTCAGGTATTTGATTATTTCGGAGGGTTTCAGAGGAAAGATTTCCCTGACCAGCTTTGCGATAGAATCCGGAGGGATCTTTGAGGTTCCAAAGGTGTTGATCATAACGGATACCGGTTCTGCAACCCCAATCGCGTATGCAAGTTGTATTTCGCACTTGGTGGCCAACCCTGAAGCCACGATATTTTTAGCAATATAGCGCGCCATATATGAAGCGCTTCGATCTACCTTAGAGGGGTCCTTCCCAGAAAAGGCACCCCCTCCATGGCTCCCCTGGCCCCCATATGTGTCCACAATGATCTTTCGACCCGTCAAGCCACAATCCGCATGAGGTCCACCCATGACGAAACGTCCTGTGGGATTAATAAAATACTTTGTTTTCTTGTCCAGCATATCACCAGGCAAAACCTTCTTGATTACCTCCTCGATAAGTGTTTCTCGAATTGTTTCGTATTTAACATATGGGGTATGCTGGGATGAAAGCACCACAGCATCAATCCTAACGGGATGGCTGTTATGATATTCGATCGTGACCTGAGATTTTCCATCCGGGCGGAGGAATTCCACGATGCCATTTTTTCTGATCTCCGCTAGCCGCTGGGTCAATCGATGGGCGTAGACGATTGGCATGGGCATGAGTTCGTCTGTCTCATCGCAGGCGAATCCGAACATCAGGCCCTGATCCCCCGCTCCCTGTTCCTTGTATAGGCCCTCGGATTCGCTGACCCCTATAGAGATATCGGGAGATTGTTTGTCAATGGAGGTAATAACAGCACAGGTTTCCCAATCGAACCCCATGGATGAGTCATTGTAGCCAATTTCCTTAATTGTGCTGCGCACAACCTCGGGCATATCAACGTAACAGCTAGTGGTGATTTCGCCTGCGATAAGTGCCATTCCGGTGGTTACAAGGGTCTCGCACGCGACCCGCCCCAAAGGGTCTTCTTTCAAGATAGAGTCCAGGATTGCGTCTGAGATCTGATCGGCAACCTTATCGGGATGACCTTCGGTTACAGATTCAGAGGTAAATAAAAAATTTGTCATTGACATTAAAGGTTGACCTCCTTTTAATTTAAGTCACACTGCAAATAATGGTTTTTAGTAGAGGTTGTATAACACCAACCGGGCAAACTTGCAAACGGGTTCATATAGTTAATTCTCAATCCTCTCCAAATTTATCATTGAAAGTCTTTTCTATAGCCTTCATACACTCTTCCGCGTCTATTCCTTCAACAATGACAGTGATCTTTGCCCCTTTGGAGGCGGCAAGCATCATGATTCCCATTATGCTCTTTCCATTCACCTGGAGTCCATTCTTGTTCAGTATAACATCTGATCGGTATTCACTTGTAACCTTTACCAATTCAGCCGCGGCTCTTGCGTGAAGACCGAGTTGATTTTGGATCGTCAAGGTCTTTTTTATTCTTGTCTTAGGTCGATTTTTCAAGGCTTAAGGCATCCGAAGGATCTTGTATATTCTTTATAGCATTTTGAATGAGCTTTTCCTTGAGCTCTTTCATGGGGAATCTATCACGTTCCTTGATAAGTTTAATTAGAAGGGGAAGATTGATGCCCGTTAAGATTTCAACCCTTCCAGGTTCAAGAAATGGGAGACTTACGTTTGTGGGTGTACCCCCGAATAAATCAGTCAGGATGATCACACCATCCCCCTTGTCCACCTTCTTAACTGCTCGATAGACGGTTTCTTGGATCTTCTCTGGTTCTTGGGTAACGTCAACGGAAACAGATTTAAGGTTATCACACTCTCCCAAGATCATGGTGGCCGCACTGAGAAAACCATCAGCAAGGTCACCATGACAAACAACAACGATTCCTTTCATCACTACTTAGCCAACATCCCTAAACTCGTCTCTGACAAGAATAGACGAACCCCTCAAATTTTTTTCAAAACGTGTTCTGAGCTCTTTCGCAATTGCTACGGACCGGTGAACCCCTCCTGTACACCCGATACCAACTGTTAGATAGGTCTTTCCCTCTTCACGGTATTGAGGAATTAAAAATTTTAGAAATTCCTCAACATGGGAAAGAAATTTCTTTGCAATCTGATTGTTAAGAACATAATTTCTAACAGATTCATGTAATCCTGTCAAGTTTTTAAGGTCTTGCACAAAGAAGGGATTAGGCAGAAACCTAACATCGAATAGAAGGTCGAGTTCTGCCGGAAGCCCGTACTTGAAACCGAAGGAGAGAAAGGTAAGAGACATTTCCTCCTGAGGGGGTTCAAGGGAGAACGTTTTTATGATTCTTTTCCTCAGCTCGTGAATTGAGAGGTTTGAGGTATCAATGATCTGGTCTGCCTTTTCTTTCAGAGGGGAAAGGATTTTTCTCTCATGCTGAATTCCATCGATCACCTTTCCTGTGGGTGCAAGAGGATGTTTTCGCCGTGTGGTCTTAAAACGTGTGACAAGGACATCGTCAGAGGTTTCCAAGTAGCATATGCGGAGGTGAGCTTTTAATTTTTCTATTTGGACAAGGACCTTCTGTAAATCTTTCAAGAATTCCTTTTCTCTGACATCTACGACAAGTCCAATCTTACTGATATCAACCCTCGAACCTTTTATCAGGCGTATAAAGGTTGGAAGAAGAACGATAGGAAGGTTATCAATGCAGAAGTATCCGATATCTTCCAGGGCCTTGATGGCCGTTGTCTTCCCCGATCCTGAAAGTCCACTGATCCAGACAATCTGAAATGACACGTCCGCATTAACCATTACTTTCTTCCTGCATCTTTTTCAATATTTTTTTTTCTAGTTCCAGAGGGGTTAGGGTACCGCTGGCCTTCAGGATATGGTTTCTTGCTGCCACCTCGATGATGGTGCTCAGATTTCTTCCAGGGGTAACGGGGATGCGGATAAAAGGCATATCAACGTTTAAGATTTTTAAAGTTTCTTGGTCGAGGCCTAACCTTTCAAGCTTTTCGATAGACAGCCAATCTACCAATTTTATGACAAGATCGAGTTTTTTTCTCTTGCGGATAGCCTCAACGCCGAAAAGATCCCGAATGTTTATGATGCCCAATCCCCTGATTTCCATAAGATTCTGCGTGAGGTTAAAGCTTGTCCCAAAAAGGGTTGTGGGCTCGGTTTGTATGATCTTTACAACATCGTCTGAAACCAGTCGGTGCCCGCGTATGATCAAATCGAGGGCGCACTCGCTTTTCCCGATGCCACTTTTTCCAAGAATGAGCACTCCCACTCCAAATACATCAAGTAGGACTCCATGGATCGTTGTAGTGGGTGCCATGCGTTCTTTTAAGAACTGGCTCAGATAATCAATCAGTTGAGATGTTTTCAAAGGGCTCAAAAAGAGTGGAATATCCCTGTTATTACAGGCAGTCATAAGATTATCGGGTGCCAACATGCCTCGGGAGATAATAAAGCAGCAAGGATTTTTTTCGCACATCCTATCAAGGATGTTTTCTTGTGCCTCTTCTGAGAGACCTTTAAGATAAGTGAGTTCCTTGTTCCCGAAAATCTGTATACGGTTTGGATCAAGAAAGTGAAATTCCCCGGCAAGTACCAAACCTAATTTTTGAATATGTGGATCCTTGATCTTTCGACTGAGGCCATTTTTGCCTGCCAGGAGTTTCAGTTCAAACTTTCTCTCTGGGTTTTCAAAAAGTTCCTTAACATCGACGGTTGTATGAATCTCATTGCTATATCTTCTCATCTTCCTCCTTTATAATCCGGTAAATTTCTTCTGCTCCCTGTTGCTCAAGGAGCTGCTCGCGGAAGGTCGGATCCTTTAATATCTTTGAGATTTTTGCCAATGCTTTTAGATGTGTTCCTGCTGAATTCTCTGGAGCCAGAAGAAGGAACACAAGATGGACTGGTTTTCCATCAATTGCATCAAAGTCTATTCCCTTCTTACTCCTACCGAAACTGCAGATAAACTGCTGAATGTCGTGGAGTTTCCCGTGTGGAATGGCTACCCCTTCTCCAATCCCTGTACTGCCAAGCTTTTCTCGCTCCATCAGGATGTTGAAAACCTTATCCGCTTTGACGCCAATCAATTTTTCAAGGCGCAGCGCGAATTCTTTAAGCATCCCCTCTTTATCTTGGGCCTTGATATTATCAATGATCAATTCAGGTTTTAAGAAATCTACAATTTTCATGCTGTCCTCTCTTATTCTGTCGGATCTATCAATCCGAAGTTACCATCCTCTTGCTTATACAGGATATTAATACGTGATGTTTCTGCATTAGTAAATACTAGAAAGGATTTAGAATTTCCCTCAAGTTCTTCCATGGCTTCAGTAACCGACAAAGGCGTCGCGATAAAGGCCTTGGACCTAATTACCCGCGGTGATTTCTCAGAGCTATCTTGGGCCAAGACCGCAACTTTAAAGGAGCGATTATGGTTTGGTGACTTTTTGTTTTTTCGCTTATCTCTCAAACGCCTCAATTGTTTTTCAACCTTGTCCATCACCAGATCTATCGCAGCATAAAGATCTTCGTTTCTATCCTCCGCATGCAGATCTAAGCCGTTGCCAGAAAGATTGATTTCTATTAGATACTGGAATCTCTCTTTTGAAAAGATGACATGGATACCGAGAGGTTCCTGAACATATTTTTTGATCTTTTCGAGTTTATTTTCCGTGTATTCCTTGATTGCATCGGTAGATTCCATTCGGCGGAACGTTAGGTGTGTGTCCATTGTAACCTCCTACTAAGAGTTTTTTTACGATCCTTAGATGGTAATATCTTCATAGACTCTCTATACTTAGCTACGGTTCTTCGCGCTATCTTTATTTGATACCGTGTAAGAAGCTGTGCAACTTGCTCATCACTGAGCGGATTTCTTGAGTCTTCATTTAGGATAATCTGGCGTATTAGGTGTTTTACAGATTCTGCCGAAATATCCGATCCTCCAGTAGATTTGACACTGCTGGTGAAGAAGAATTTAAATTCGTATAATCCCTGAGGAGTAGAGAGATACTTTCCCTGGGTAACTCGACTAACAGTCGATTCATGCATCCCAATATCATTGGCGATATCCCTAAGTATCATAGGTCTCAGATGCTGGATTCCATTTTCAAGAAACTCGCGCTGAAACCGCACAATACTTTCTGTTACCCGGTAAATCGTCTTATGACGCTGTTGGATGGTCTTGATAAGCCAGATGGCAGATTTCATTTTCTTCTCAATAAACCCCCGTGCCTCTTTTGACAGGGTATCTTTCCTTCTGAGGAGCGCCCGATAAAGTGGATTGATCCGAAGTGTGGGCATTTCTTCGTTATTGAGAACAATGATGAACTCATTATCCACTTTATAGACATACACATCGGGGGTGACATGGTAAATTGGATCTTGGGTATAGGCTCTTCCCGGTTTTGGATCCAGCTCACAAATTAGTTTGATAGCTTCGCTAATTTCTTTAGGGGATTCCGAAAGAATTTTAGAAAGTTTGGAGACGTCACGACGTTTCAAAAGCGGCAGGTGATGGGTTACAATCTTCTCGGCGAGGGGATTCCTTGGAACTTTATTGGCTAATTGGATGAGAAGACATTCCTTCAAGGATCTGGCTGCAATTCCTGGAGGATCCAACTGTTGAATCAGCCGTAGCGTTTTTTCAAATTCATCTTTTGTGGGATTCAAGAAGCTCAGATCTTTGGAAAGGTCTTCAAAATTGGCAGCTAAGTATCCGTTATCATCAAGATTTCCGATTAAATACTTGCCTATCTCAAAGCTTCGATCATCCGGGCATGCCAATCTCCATTGCCATAGGAGATCTTTGTAAAGTGAGGAACGCGCTTGGATAAAGTTTTCATAATTGGGAGGAGATTCAGGCATCTCATACGGGTTATGGTAAGTTGTGGAAAGACTATGGCTATCCATATAGGTTTCCCAATTGAAGTCCATAAGCATTTCCATTTCAGAATCTGGTATCTCCTTCTCAACATCAGGGATGGACTCTTCTGGGATTTCTGCTGTTTCTATCTCTTCAGAAAGCACGGGATTTTCAAGAATTTCCTGGCGGATGGATTGGAGCAGTTCGACCCGAGACATCTGCAGCAGCTTTAGGGCTTGCTGAAGTTGAGGCGTCATTACAAGTTGCTGCGTTAACTTAAGCCGTTGCTTGATTTCCAGCGCCATCGTTCAATCCCCACAGCTATTCCTGCGTCACTTGACGAGCAGGTTCAGGCATGTTTTCGGGGAGTGAAAAGTCCCTCCCAAGATAGATTTCCCTCGCCAAGGTATCGGAAGTGATTTCATTGGGCGTGCCATGAATCAGGATTTTACCTTGGTTGATAAGATAGGCCCTATTGCAGACTCCGAGTGTGTCCCTAACGTTGTGATCTGTAATAATGATCCCGATACCATTTTCTCTGAGCTTGTGGATGATGGATTTGATGTCACCAATCGCGATTGGGTCTATCCCCGCAAAGGGTTCATCAAGGAGAATAAATTTTGGCGAAAGGACGAGAGCGCGGGTTATCTCTACGCGTCTTCGCTCCCCTCCTGAGAGGAGAAAGGCCTTGCGATCCGCGATGGGCTGAAGATTGAGTTCTCCCAATAGCCTGTATAACTTGCGTTTCTGTTCAGATTTGCTGAGATGGAGTGTTTCCAGGATGGCAAGAATATTCTCTTTAACGGTTAGCTTGCGAAAGGCGGAGGATTCCTGAGGGAGATAGCTGATTCCCATCCGAGCTCTCAAGTACATGGGATACGAGGTAATGTCTTCTCCTTCAAAAAAGATGCGACCGTGTGTAGGCTTGATAAGGCCGACAATCATGTAAAATATAGTAGTTTTACCGGCACCGTTTGGCCCCAAGAGCCCAACCACTTCCCCTGAATGCACATCCAGCGAAACTCCCTGGATCACCACCTTATTACCAAATCTTTTAACGAGATTACCGACTTTCAGTCTACTCATGGCTTGGCTTTGAAGGGGACCGCCTGGGACTTTGGAACAATCGTTGTGCTAACCCTTCCTTTCTTTCCTCCTTCAATGATTGTTTTATCACTGTCCAGGAAGAAAGTCACCTTGCTACCGGTAACCCGATTTTTCCCTTCGGTCAGGACAGGGCTTCCTATCAGAATAACCTTGTCGCTTTTCTGAAAAAAGATGGCTTTCTCACAGGTTGCCATGCGGGGTGGTTGATGGATCACGACCTTTCCTTCGGCATTTATTTTTGAGATCTCCCCTCCCTTTGATGCATAATACACTGTTAATTTATTACAAGTTAAAGTTAGGTTAGAACGCTTTACAACAACGTTTCCAGAAAATATAACGATTCGTTTTTTATTATCTGCATCCAGTCGATTCGAAACGATGTGGATCGGACCTTTTGAGTTGAACATACGTTTTGTGAGATTGGATTGCTTTTCCTTCACTCCTTTACTTGGATTAGCATGGGTACTCTTTGAGCTGGCAGTTAAAGGAAAGGAGATACCTATGAAACATGTCATGATAAAGAGCAAAATGTATTTTCTCATTCAAAACTCCAACTTGGGGATACTTCCCTTCAGAAAGTTTCCTTTTAGGGTTGTTTTCACGGCATGCAAGATGCTTACCTTATCAGTCTTGATGTTCATTTTCATCCCAACCCCTTGGACTGAAAATGATTTCCCGCTGATAAAAACTCGGTCATGTGTGGTGATCAAAGAGGTTTTTGAGGTATACTTAAGAGAGTTGGTCCGAAGCTTGTAGCCATCGCTGCTTTTAATGAAAACTTTTCCAAGAAGTTCTACGTCCTTAGTTGATGGCTTGATTCGTCCCTGTTTTCCTAAAATCATAATAGTCCTCTTAGGTAACCCATAGTAAAACATCTTTACTCCCTCAAGGGTCAGCAAATCCCTCCCCTGGAAGTGGTGTGCTACACGGGCAGTGATTTCCCATTCCGTGTGTCCCTTTTTGGTTTTTTCATAATGGACATTCTCAAGTTGAATATCAGGGATATTCCTTGAAAGTTTTACAATATTTTTGGGGGATTTTATTAGGCTTTTTACCTTTACGTTTACGTAAATAACCGTTGCAATGACAATAATAAATGCCCCGATAATACAAAGAATGAAAATCCGCAATCTGTTTAGCTTCTTATCAGCTTTCATAATATTTGCTTAGTGCACCCCTGCTTTAAGTAAATCGTGAATATGGACAATTCCAATGGGGATTTGAGGTTCTTTTAAATCAACAACAAAAAGGGAAGTGATAGAATACTCTTCCATCTTTTGAATGGCCTCTGAGGCCAAAGCATCTTTCCTAATCCGTTTGGGATTTCGCGTCATAATGTCTTTTGCAGTTTTGGACAGGAGATTTTCATCTCTTTCAATTGCTCTTCTAAGGTCTCCATCTGTAATCACCCCCACGATTTTCCCATCAAGATCACAGACACTGGTTACCCCCAGTCGTTTAGAGGAAATCTCGTAAATCGTGTCTTTCATCGAGGTATCAATAGTTACAATGGGAAGCCTGTCTCCAACGTGCATCAGCTCCTCTACCTTCAACAGAAGGCGCTTGCCTAATGCCCCACCTGGGTGGAGAAAGGCAAAATTTTCCTGGGTAAAACCTCTCTTTTCAAGGACAGTAACAGCCAGGGCATCTCCAAGGGCCATGGTTGCGGTGGTGCTGGAGGTAGGAATGAATCCAAAACCACAGGCTTCTGGCACATTGACACGTAGGAAGATATCTCCCAATTTTGCAAGGGAAGAATCTGGTGCACTCGCGATCGTAATCGCTTTGACGCCGATTCGCTTTAAGGTAGAAGTGATGCGAACCACCTCAAGCGCTTCACCGCTGTTAGAAATAGCCAGAAGAATATCTTCCCCTTCCACCATGCCTAAATCGCCATGTAGCGCCTCAGCGGGATGAAGAAAGAAGGAAGGGGTACCCGTGCTTGAAAATGTGGATGCGATTTTTTGGGCAATCAGACCGGATTTCCCGATACCAGTGGTTACAACCTTCCCCTTTCCGGACAAGATAAGATCCACGGCACGGGTAAAGGTATGGTCAAGCTGGGTTGCGACATCTTGAATGGCCTCAGCTTCCTTCAGCAAGATCTCCTTTGCCCGTTTTAAGATCATAAGCCTTTTTAAGTCCCCTTATTTTTCAAGGAGGCCCGAATAAAGGAAACAAAAAGAGGGTGGGGATCTCTCGGCACAGATTTAAACTCGGGATGGAACTGGCATCCCAGAAACCAAGGATGTCCTTTTAGCTCTATGATTTCAACGAGTTCCCCATCTGGGGATTTCCCGGTTATCACCAAGCCATTCTTTGTGAGGATATCTATGAACTGGTTGTTAAATTCATAACGGTGCCGGTGTCTTTCCTGTATGGTTTCTCTCTGGTAGGCATCCCATGCGAGGCTTGGCCTGGTCAAAACACAGGGATAGGCCCCCAGTCTCATTGTTCCTCCCATGGGGATATCACCCTCTCGCCTCTGGATTTTGTTCTCTTTGTCCTTCCAGTAACTCATCCAGTAGATTACAGGGTAAGGGGTTTGTGGATCAAACTCTTCACTGTGTGCCCCTTCAAGACCTGCTACGTTTCTTGCGAATTCGATCACGGAAAGTTGCATACCAAGGCAGATGCCAAGAAAGGGAATCTTATGGACTCGGGCATACTGAATAGCGTGGATCTTTCCTTCTATCCCTCGGTTCCCAAACCCACCCGGGACGATAATCCCATCCGCTTTGGTCAGTTTTTCCTCAGCGTCCTGGTTGCTTTCGATGGTTTCGGAATCGATAAAAAGCAACTCTGCCTTGCAGCGATTAGCGATCCCTCCATGTGTAATGGCCTCATTAAGGCTCTTGTAGGACTCCGTCAGGTCCACATACTTCCCAACGATTGCAATCGTAACACTCTCTGTGGGGGTCTTTACCTTTTCGACAATCTCTTCCCAGTTGGATAGATCCGGTGCCTTCGTCCAGATGTTCAGTTTTTCCACGATAATTTCGTCAAGGTGTTCTTTATGAAAGACGATGGGGACTTCGTAGATGGTTTCTACATCCTTGGCCGTGATCACCGCCTTCTCCTCTACGTTACAAAATAAGGCAATCTTGGCCTTGACCTCCTGAGGAAGAAAACGGTCGGTACGACATAGGATGATATCAGGCTGGATCCCGATGCTTCTCAGTTCCTTTACGCTGTGTTGAGTCGGTTTTGTCTTCAATTCTCCTGCCGTCGAAATGTAAGGAACCAAGGTCAAATGGATGTAAAGGGCATTTTCCTTTCCAACCTCCAGTTTGAACTGCCGGATGGCCTCAAGGAAGGGGAGGCCTTCAATATCCCCCACCGTTCCGCCAATTTCGGTGATCACAATATCGACCCCATTGGCAAGATTACGGATATTCGATTTGATCTCTTCAGTGATGTGGGGAATCACCTGAACTGTCCCACCCAGGTAATCCCCCCTGCGTTCCTTTGTGATAACGGAGTTGTAAATTCTACCCGTTGTGCAATTGTTTTTTTTGGAAAGGGTTACATGAGTGTATCGCTCGTAATGGCCCAGATCGAGGTCGGTTTCAGCACCGTCTTCGGTAACATATACCTCTCCATGCTGAAAGGGATTCATGGTTCCGGGATCCACGTTGATATACGGGTCAAATTTCAGAAACGTTACGCTCAAGCCCCGGCTTTCCATTAGGGCTCCGATCGACGCGGAAGCGAGTCCTTTTCCTAGTGAGGAGATAACACCGCCTGTAACAAAGATGAACTTACTTCTCATTGAATGACCCCAGGATTAAGATTGCCTTGCAACCATCGCTGCATCAAAAGATGTCCCCTTCGAATCTTGAGAGGACTTTCCGAAGCACTGGTTTCGGAGAAAGGATTGGGCTGAGCTATCAGGTTTTTAAATCTTCCTCCTGAGTCATATGCGAGAAAGGGAACCGGATCACTGGTATGCGTCCGAATGGACAGAGGGGTAGGATGATCAGGAAGGATCAGGAGTCTGAAATCCTGTCCCATTTTTTGAAGAGCCGCATAAATCGGTCCCACGATATAGCGATCAAAGTCTTCAATGGCGCGTATTTTGTCCTTTAGGATGCCACTGTGTCCTGCTTCATCAGGTGCCTCCACATGGATAAAGGCAAAATCACCTGTTTCAAGGATCTTCAGAGCGGTGGAAACCTTTGCGGCGTAGTCTGTATCCAAGTATCCTGTTGCACCCGGGACATCCGGCGCTTCAAGCCCCGATAACAGGCCGATACCCTTAATGAGATCCACTGCTGTAACCACCCCACCTGACAGGTGATAGCGTTCCTGAAAGGTTGGGATAGTAGGTTTTTTCCCTTGGCCCCAGAGCCAGATGGAATTGGCGGGGTTTTCTCCGCGGGCCATCCTTGCCTGATTGAGAGGGTGGCTTTTTAGATAGATCTGTGCTGTGGTGGTCCACCGAATGATCTTTTGGGACGCGGGGCCGGAGGGCAGATAATCCTCAATGCTCTGTTCTAGGATATCATGAGGTGGGGTCAAGGTAACATCTGCACTTCCTGACTTCCAGACCATGAGATGACGATAACTGACGCCCGGAAAAAAGGAGACAGGCTCTTTGGACATTTGGGCGTTAAGGCCATCAATTAAGACTTTCGCATCGTCAGAAGAGATATGCCCAGCGGTGAAATCTCTCATGTAAATTGCAAGGCCAAGCACTTCCAGGGTAACAAGATTACACCGATAGGCTACATCCTCGGGATCGAGGGGAATCCCCATACTCACGGCTTCGAAAGGGGCACGGCCTGTATAGCAT
>JALTIG010000295.1 GCA_027004185.1 bacterium
CAGCGGGACACTCTGATAGGCATGAAAGCCTTCTTTTTTGAATTCGGGCAATTTGGAAAAGGGCGTTTTTGTCCGGTTTAGGTCCGGGATAAAAAGGGAGCGTCTCTCTAGGGCGACTTTGCCGGCTTGCCCGCGACCTAGACTCAATTTTGTATGCATAAGAGCGTTTGTACGAAAGCCTGCTCCTTGACAAAAACGTAGTGACTGAAGGCTCTTTTCGTATAGCAAAACTACCGCGGCATCCACTTGAAGTTTTTCTAGCAGATTTTCTAATAATATACTCATCGTAACTTTGATATCAAAACTACCGGTGATAGCTTGGTCTATTTTGCGCAAAGCATCTAATCGCGCCGCACGAGTTTCGGCGGTGCGATACTGGCGCGCATTTTCAATTGCCTGTGCCGCCTGAGAGGCAAAAGAGAGGGCAAGTTTGGCTTGCTCAGCGGAGAAGGCATTGGGCTGAAAACTATCTAAGGTAAGAAAACCGATCAAGGTATCACGGAGAATTAAGGGGATCCCCATCCAGCTTACTATATCCTCAGACTGACCCCAATTCTGAAAACGAACATCCTCTTTGGCGTTAACCAAGATAAGTGTTTTACCTGTTTGCTGTACCTCTCTAAAAAGTTCGCTTTCACTGGGGAAAACGTGCCCCTTTAACGATGGTATGAAACCATGGTCTACCATCACGCGCAGGTTGCCATCTTCATACAAGAAAATAGCTCCGCTATCAAAAGGAATCACTTTTCCAATCTGATCGAGGATGAGTTCCAGCACCTTATCTAACTCCAGGGATGTAGACAGTGCTGCCGTGATGGTGTTCAGCGTTTCTAGTTGACTGGCGTATTTCTCTAGTGACCTCTTCGCCTGCACTCGCTCGGTGATGTCATTTCCCGCACTAAGAATACCGATAGTATTCCCCTTGCCATCCTTTAAAATTGTATTGTGCCAAGCGATAATTCTTTCCTCGCCACCTTTGGTCAATACGGGATTCTCATAGTGCTCAACCAACTCAATTTCACCAACCATTAATCTTTTAAAAACAGCTGAGACTTCTCCTCGTATTTTAATTGGCAAAAAGGTATCAAACCAGCTTTTACCGACAATATCTTCTTTGGCACACTCAAGAATCTCGCACCCCTTCCTGTTCATAAGGGTAATTTCTCCGTTGGCATTAAGAGCGATGAACATGACTCCTGCCATATCAAGATACATCTGCGCCTTGCTTTGCTCTTGTCGCAGTGCTTCTTCTGCCTCTTTACGCTCGCTAATATCCCTTGCCACAGACATGATCACGGAGCAACCTTCATAATCAAAAATTCTGGAACTGATCTCAACCGGAATTTCCGTGCCGTCTTTTCTAAGATGCACGGCTTCGAAGATCATCCATCGATCTCTCAAGAGCTTTCGCCGACCATCCCCACTTCCCCGTAATTGAGCATCTTTCGGTGCGCTGACCTCTCTGGGCGAAAGACGAAGCAATTCGTCGCGGCTATACCCAAGTCGTTCACAGGCGGTCTGATTTACTTCAATAAAATGTTTGAAGCCCTCATCCTGCAAGGGATGCACAAAAACCGCATCGCTGATACCCTCAAATAAAGCTTTATACTTAGCATTGGCTTCTTTAGAGGCTTTCTCTGCCCGCTTACGGACGGTGACATCTATAGCGATTGCCGAGACTCCTATTATCACTTTATCCACGATAATAGGATTTAAAGAGACTTCATAATAATATAATCCCCCCCGAACTTCTTCGGTGTGTTCAAAAGATAATTTCTCTCCCCTTAGTAACCAATGGTGCTAGTTGAGTCATGGGGTATCCTCAGGTTAGGAAACCAAAAAGAGGAGAACCCCATGACTACAGAAGATATTATCATACAGATTTTTTGCCTTGTAGATGATTTGATGCCGGAT
>JALTIG010000296.1 GCA_027004185.1 bacterium
TGAAAAAACCATCAGGGAAAATGCCGCATATGGAATAATTCTTTCCCTCTTTCAGCAGGGGGATTACCCAAACTTTCTCAAGGCAACAACCATTTTTTTACGTCGGTTTCCCACATCTTCCCTCAATCTTGATGTGATTCAGCTCCTATCCGAATATTATGAACGACAGGGAAACATAGACAGGGAAATCGATCTTCTGGAAGGATATCTAAAAAACCATAAGTTAGGTCATCAGGCGGACACGGTACGTCTGAAGCTTGCAAGACTTTTCGAGAAAAAAGGGCTGTATGATTCCGCCCTGGTACAATTACGCCTCGTTTCTGGGCGGACACATCAAAATCCTTTCAGCAGTGTGGCTGAAAAAGAAATGGGGGACCTTTATTTCAAACAGCAATTGTATAATCAGGCCATCATCCATTATCAGCGCTATCTTGCTTCTTGGAAAATTCCCCAGGAAATGGCTCGTTATGTGAGACATCGACTTGTTATCTCATTTATTCGCACGAACAGACTTAAGAATGCCAAGCTGGAGATTGATTCTGGAAGTAAAACCTATGGATTAGATTGGGCTGGTCCTCTGTATCTTGAGATTGGCGACGCCTACCAGTCCAGAAAACTGTACCGTTCTGCCCTGATGGCCTTTAAAAATGCCGCACAATCCTCTGATAACCGTATCAAATGCCAGGCTCTGGTATCTGAAGCGGTCATCTACCGTAAAACGAGAAAATATGATAAATCACTGAAGACACTTTTGGTGGTCCGATATTCTTATCCGGAATGTCGGCATTCGTCGGAGAGGGCGCTGCTTGAGTTGGCTGTTGTGTTTGGAAAAAAAGGGAGAAAGGATGATGCCCGACAACTTTTATCAGTATTGGTTAAATCTCATGATAAAAAAATAAAAAGGCTTGCTCAAAAGGCCTTGAATCGATTACATTAATTAATAACTTAGAGAGGAGATAATTTTATGTACGAACTTTTTTTGAAGGGTGGTATCATTATGTACCCCATCGCGTTTTGTTCTATACTCGCGCTGGGTATATTTTTAGAAAGACTTTGGAATCTGCGGGAGAAAAAGATTATTCCAAAGGATTTTCTGATAGAGGTAGAAGACCTTATCAATCGGCGGAAAATTCATGAGGCAATGATCGTGTGCCGCCGTGATAAATCATCCATGTCTTCCATTATCTTCGAAGGCATCCGAAATTTTAATCAGAGCCGGGAAGCGCTCAAGGATGCGGTAGAGGGCGTTGGAAGACAGGAAGCAGCCAAGTTGGAACGGTACGTGGGAATTGTGGGAACGGTAGCATCCATTGCCCCGCTCCTTGGACTGCTGGGAACCGTGACAGGTATGATCAAGGCTTTTAACGTAATCTCCATGCAGGGCGTGGGGAATCCAGGATCCTTGGCGGAAGGGATCTCCGAGGCCCTGATTACTACGGCTGCGGGATTGATTGTAGCCATTCCCGCCTATGTTATGTATCGATATCTCATCAGTAAGGTAGATCGCATTATAATGACCATGGAAAAATACTCTATGCATATGGTTGATCTTCTGGAGGAGAAAAAGCAAGCATCCTCCGGAATGGAGGGGACCCTGTTATGAATTTCCGCCAGAAAAAACAGAGGGAAGTCGCACAGCTGGATATGACCCCTCTGGTGGATGTGGTGTTTAATTTGCTCATCTTTTTTATGTTGTCGACAACCTTCGTCACAACACCGGGGATCAAAATTAATCTTCCCAAAGCCTCAGCCAAGGAGCTCAAGGTTCAGGAAAAAGAGGTTAGAATCGCTTTGACGAAAAGTGGGAAAATTTATGTAAATCGAAAGCTTGTAACATTGAATGATGTGAGAAGGATACTCAAGCAAAAGGCAAGGATCAACCCAAAGATGCTGGTGATTATCGAGGCGGAT
>JALTIG010000297.1 GCA_027004185.1 bacterium
CCACGACCTTTTCAATGATCCCCTGGATATCTTTTCTAATGCCGAGGAGTGCCACCTCTCTCAAGCCTTATCATTTTCATCATGAATTCACTGAGGGTTCAAATTTAAATAAACGCTTCACCGGGCAATGGAAAACCAAAAAACAAAGGTGATGAGTGAAAGCAGGGTACTGGTCGTGACAGCCGAAGAAGCAAGATCTGGATCTCCTTTCAGTTCCCTGGCCATGATGTAGCACGTAATGGCAGAAGGCGTCGATAAAAGAACCAATCCTACTACACAAAAGGGCCTTGGAACGGAAAGGAGATAGAAAAAGCCCACACCCAGTAGGGGAAGCCCAAGCATTTTTAAGGTGGACGAAAAAAGGGACATCTTTAGATCGCTGAAGACCCGCCCCATATCGAGTGAGCCCCCAATGATTAACAGGGCGGTCGGCAACGCCATCTTCCCGATGATCATCAGAGACTTTTCGATGATAACGGGAAGAGGGATCAGAAAAAAGGAAAAGGCAAGTCCCCCAAATGTGGAAAGGATAATCGGATTAACCATCAATTTAATAATCGTCCCTCCACGGCGCTTTATCCCTTGATCCGCAATAATATGGTAGGAGGTAATCGAAAGTACATTCTGCACAATGATAAAAAAGCCCGCCAAGACCCCCGCTACACCAAAGGTCTTCTCGTCGAAACTGTAATAACAAACAGCCAATCCAATATACCCTATATTCCCATGGATACTGGTCTGCACAAACGTGGCATAAATCCCTCGATTTAGCCTTAAAATGCGTCCCAGTAATAGCACACCAAGCCACATCAAGGTTATAGATAAGGAACTCGTCAGGATGAGGCGTGGTGAAAAGCTTGCACGGAACGGGGCTGTTGAGATCTTGTAAAAAAGGAGACAGGGGACAGCAAAGTTATAGAGAACCTTGTTTCCCGAAGACATAAAGGCTTCACTCAGCCAACCCTTTCTCTGTGTGACAAAACCCAAGCCTATCACAATAAAGATAGGAAAAATGGTATTTAGCGCAGAAATCACAGTATTTTAACCTTATGTGATCAGACGTAAAAAAACAATACAGGCCGGTTTCTCAATCGATATCCTTAAGACATCTCCTCCACTGCCGGTGCACAAGGAACCCCCACCATGTAGGGAGAAACGTGAAGAGGCATTTGCATTTACAAGTCATTTAGGATATACTGCATAAAATGCAATTATAGGAGGGAAAAGGAGGAAATTATGCAAATTGGCATCCCAAAAGAGATTAAATCCGCTGAAAAGCGGGTAGCAGCCACTCCATCCGGCGTGCGCGCCTTCGTGACCAACGGCCACAAAGTTTTCGTTGAAAAAGATGCAGGATTGGGCTCTGGCTTCAGGAATGAAGCGTATGTCAAAGCGGGAGCAACCATACTGGAAAATCCCGAAGAGGTCTGGGCGGAGGCAGACATGATTATGAAGGTCAAGGAACCTATTGGACCGGAGCTGGACCGAATGAAACCTGGACAGATCATCTTTACCTATCTCCATCTGGCTGCCAATCGTGAGTTGACAAAAAAGCTCCTCGAAAAAGAGGTGATTGGGATTGCCTATGAAACAGTACAGCTTGAAGATGGTTCCCTTCCACTACTCTCACCCATGAGCGAGGTGGCTGGAAGACTCTCCATTCAGATGGGAGCCTATTGTCTGGAGGCACAGAACGGGGGCATGGGGATCCTATTATCCGGGATTTCTGGGGTTCGCCCAGCACGGGTCACGATCATCGGTGGGGGGGTTGTGGGTTATTCAGCGGCTGCCGTGGCGGTGGGCATTGGTGCTCAGGTCTCTATCCTCGATAAAAACCCCTTGCGCCTGCGCTATCTCGAAGATATTTCAGATTTCCGCCTCGTCACCATTATGTCCAATCCCGCCAATATCGAGGAGGAGTGTATCAATAGCCACTTAGTTATCGGATCTGTGTTGATTCCAGGCGCGCCTGCACCAAAACTCATCACACGGGACATTGTCAAACAGATGATGCCAGGCTCCGCTATTGTAGATATAGCCATTGACCAAGGGGGATGTTGTGAAACCTCTCATCCTACGACCCACGAAGATCCCACCTTCATTGTAGACGATGTGGTACATTATTGTGTGACCAATATGCCAGGGGCAGTTCCCAGAACCTCGACCATCGCCCTAACCAACGTTACCTTGGCCTATGGGCTCGAGATTGCCAACAAGGGATATAAAAAGGCTATGGCGGATGACCCGGCCCTTAAAAAGGGTCTGAACCTCATCGACGGAAAAATCTGTTATCCGGCTGTGGCGGAGGCGTTCAACTTACCTCTCGAACAGGTTAATTTCTAACTGGGCGGCATCCAGTGCGTGAGGCATGGATTGAGATCGACCTGGAGGCCCTGAGACATAACATTACTGCCATCCGGGATTTCCTGTCCCCACGGTCAAGCATCATGGGGATCATCAAGGCTAATGCCTATGGTCATGGCGCCGTTCGCCTGGCACACGTTTTAGAAACAGAAGGAATCCAACGCTTCGGGGTAGCCCTTCTCCAGGAAGGGGTTGAACTCAGGGGAAATGGCATAACCAGCCCCATCCTGATCCTTGGTCACACCCCGGTAGAGGATTTTTCAGAGGCATTGGAACACGATCTTACGCTTACCCTTTACACGTTAGAGCAAGCTGTCTCGCTCGACAAGGCGGCCCAAAAGGCCGACAAAAAGGCACGGGTTCACCTGAAGATTGACACTGGAATGGGTCGGATCGGGTTTCTCCCCAATTCAGATTCCCTCAAGGACATCAAAGCAATTCTCTCCCTCCAGCATCTGAACGTGGAGGGAATCTTTAGCCACCAGGCCTGGGCCGACAATCCGGACGGTAGCTACGCACAAGAACAGTTCAATCGGTTTAAGAGATTCTTAGAGTTCTTGAAGAGGGAGGGCATTCAGTTTGAGATTCTTCACATGGCCAATAGCGCTACTACAATCAACTATCCCCACATGCACCTGGACCTAGTCAGGGTTGGCATTTCCCTTTACGGCCTCTATCCTGATCCATGGATGGCCAGGCACCCAAAAATTGACCTTTGCCCAGTAATGAGCGTGAAGGCGAAGTTGGTACATGTGAAAACGGTACCAAAGGGCACCCCCATCAGCTATGGATGCACCTTTAGGACGAAAAGAAAATCTCTCATCGGAACGGTACCAATAGGGTATGCCGACGGGATTCCTCGGATCCTTTCCAACCGGGGTGAGGTTCTCGCTCGGGGAAAACGGTGCCCCATCATAGGCCGGATTTGCATGGATCAGTTCATGATCGATTTGACCGACCTGAATGACTGTAAAACGGGAGAGGAGATCGTTTTCCTGGGAACCCAGGGGAAGGAAACCATCACGGCGGATGAAATCGCTAAAAGGGCGGGGACCGTCAACTACGAGATTGTCACCCGCATGTCTCCACGACTCCCGAGATTGTATCTTGACAGGGATTCCCATATTTCTTAGATTACAATGTGTAATGATCCATGGAAGAGGAAATGAAGATAGACGCGACTAACCTCGCCATCATTCGCCACCTTCAGAACGGTCGTGAATCCTTCAGAAAGATCGCACATAGCCTGGGGATTTCAGAAAACACCGTTCGTGGGCGTGTTAACAACATGATCTCCAAGGGTGTTTTGGATATCAAAGGGCTTGTCAATCCTGAAAAGATCCCTGGCCACAGAACGGCTATCATTGGGGTTAAACTAAGCTCCATGAATCTGATCAGCCGGGCCGAGGAGTTTAGCAAGCTCAAGGGGGTTGTTTCTGCTTGCGTCGTAACCGGCCGTTTCGATATCATCGTCACAGTATTGTTTAATGAAGAATTTCGCCTCCTCGATTTTATCTCAGAGGAGGTTTCGAAGATAAAGGAGGTTCAATCCGTCGAAACCTTTGTGGTTTACAAGGGGTATAACCTAACAGTTCCTTATCTATTATAAGCGCTGTTATCCTCCCAAGTAGGCCTTTTTAACTTCCGGATTATTTAGCAGATCTTTAGAGTTACCCTGTAGAACCAGATTCCCCACCTCAAGGACATACCCGCGCTGTGCAAATTTCAAGGCCAGGCGCGCGTTCTGTTCAACCAGAAGGATGGTCGTACCCTCCCGGCTGATTTCTGCCAGCGAACCAAACATGCTCATCATCAGCTTTGGAGCCAGACCCATGGAAGGTTCATCTAGAAGCATCACCTTTTTGGCGCTCATAAAGGCCCGAGCGACTGCCAGCATCTGCTGTTCACCCCCGCTCAGGGTTTCCGCCTCCTGGTCTTTTCTCTCCTCAAGTCGAGTAAAGATTGAAAACATCCGTTCCATATCCCTTTTGATATTTTCCTTGTCTCTTCTCGCAAAGGTTGCCAGCTTCAGATTTTCCAGAACCGTCAGGTTTCCAAACAGCCGGCGGCCTTCAGGGACATGGGCTATCCCCAATTCGCTGACGACTTTTTCGGGTTTATATTTCAACATGTCTTTCCCGTTGAACAACATCTTGGTTCCTTCTTCCACCTCTACCATTCGGGACAGTGCGCGCAAGGTTGTACTTTTTCCAGCACCGTTCGCACCAATAATACACACAATTTCCCCTTCATCCACCTTGAAACTGATCCCATGAAGGGCCTTTATGTGGCCATATGAAACCCGGAGATTTTCCACCTCCAAAAGCATTACTCAACCTCCTCTTTCCCCAGATACGCCTCGATCACCTTGGGATTGTTTTGAATCTCTTTAGGCGTTCCCTCGGCGATAATCTCCCCGAAATTCAGCGTCTGGATCTGTTCACACAATTCCATGACCACTTTCATTCTGTGCTCAATCAGGAAAATGGCCAGCCCGAATTCCTCATGGACCTTCCGGAAAACCTCCATCATCTCCTTCAGCTCTTCCGGCGTCATCCCAACGGTCGGCTCATCCAGGAACAGGATCCTTGGCCTAATAGCCAGGGCCCTGGCCATCTCAACCTTGCGTTGAACTCCATACGGGAGATTCAAGACATTCTGGTCGGCGATTGCATCGATTCCCAGCAATTTGAGTAACTCAAGGGAATGTTGCTCGATCTCTTCTTCCTCTTTATAACGCCTATGTGTCCCGAAAAAGGCACCTATCAGCCCGTACGTCAATTTGGAATAGTGGGCCATCTTGACATGTTCGAGAACCGTCATGTGCCGCCATAACTTCATGTTCTGAAAGGTTCGACCCAGCCCCATAGCGGCAATCTCATGAGGGAACAGGCCAATCAGGCTCTTCCCGTCCAGGGTTATTTCTCCTTCCGTTGGCCTATATACACCTGTAATAAGGTTAAAAATCGTGGTCTTCCCAGCACCGTTCGGGCCGATGAGGCCATGGACCTCCCCCGGCTCAATGGTCAGGTTGTAGTTATGGACAGCCCTGAGACCGGCGAAATAGTGTGTCATGTTTTTAACCTGAAGCAGTGGCATGGTCCTACATCCTTTCCTTCGCTTTCAGTTTCGGCTTCAAGATTTCCCTTACGTCAAAATGCCTAAAGGCAATGAGTCCGGTGGGACGAAAGATCATCACCAGAATAAGCAGGGTTGGAATAATAATCCACTTAATGATTTCAAGGGGCCGGAGCATCTCGCTTAAGAGATTAAAACCAACAGCGCCTACGATAGAACCAATGACTGAGTTCAGACCGCCAAAATAGACCATAGCAAGAACTTCCGCCAGCTTTCTCAGGCCAAACGTCCCTGGGTTGACGTACCTCAAGACATGGGCAAACAGCCCACCCGCAATGCCCGCCCAGAAGGCCCCAAACATAAAAGCGACCATCTTTGTCTTCCGTGTGTTGACCGTCATGGACTCCGCTGCGGATTCCTCATCCCTCACGGCATTTAGGGCCTTCCCCATTGTTGATTCTACAAAGTTGTTGATAGTCCAGACGCAGAGT
>JALTIG010000298.1 GCA_027004185.1 bacterium
ATCTCGCTTTAGATGGTCCCATTAATCTCAGGAGAATACAAAGAAAACAGGGAACAAAAGCGCATTGCCTTTGCCACTGCTATCTCATTCTGACTTGTTATGTACCCATCCTTTCTTTATAGTGTCCTTTTACCAGATTCCTCTACAGCTCGCAAGTCACGACCTTACTTGCGGTCATCAATTGCTTATGGTAAGATTTTGATATCATTTAAAAAAGATGGGGGCAAAAAATATGTTACAAGATCTGAAAGAACGTCTTATAAGTTATAAGGAGAAGATATCAGGCCTCCGAGGTTATCTTTGACATTGAAACCAAGAAAAAACGCCTTCAAAAACTCAGTGCTATATCCGAGAAGAGCGATTTCTGGCAAGATGCCAACCATGCAAAGGAGATACTAAAGGAACAATCAGACCTTAAACGTGATATAGATACCATCTCGGGCTTTGAAAAAGAGTTGGAAGATCTCGAGGCCTTGATCGAACTCCTCGAGGAGGAATCGGACAAAGACTCTGAAATCGAGCTTGGTCAGCGTTTAGACGCTTTGGGCAAGAGGATTCAGTCCCTTGAGTTCCGGCAAAAATTAGGAAAGTCGGAAGATAAAAGCAACGCTATTGTCAGCATCAATGCTGGTGCAGGGGGTACGGAAGCTCAAGACTGGTCAGAAATGATCCTAAGAATGCTCCTTCGCTGGTGCGAGCAGAAGGGATACAAAACCGAAATCATCGATTTTCTCGCGGGGGAAGAAGCAGGGGTTAAAAGTGTCACCTTTACCGTTAAAGGTCCCTATGCATACGGATATCTTAAGGCAGAAAAGGGAATTCATCGACTTGTCAGAATCTCCCCTTTTGACGCCAACCGGCGGCGACATACCTCGTTCGCTTCCGTTTCCGTCATTCCAGAGAAACCGGAAGACGTAGATATCGAGATCGATGAAAACGATCTAAAAATCGATACATATCGGGCCAGTGGTGCCGGTGGGCAACATGTTAACAAAACTGACTCGGCGGTTCGCATCACCCATCTCCCAACCGGGATTGTGGTCCAATGCCAGAACGAACGCTCCCAGTACAGGAACAAGCAGATGGCTCTGGAGGTCCTAAAGTCCAGGCTTTACGAGTTGAAACGTAAAGAGGAAGAGGAAAAGATCGAGGCCATGCGGGGGGAAAAGAAGGGAATCGAGTGGGGCAGCCAGATACGATCTTACGTTTTGCACCCCTATCGCATGGTCAAAGACCACCGGACCGGGATCGAAACGGGAAATGTGGATGAAGTACTGGATGGGGGGATCGATCCCTTTATCAACGCTTACCTGATGAGGGAGAGCTCACATACAGAGGCATAAATGTATCGTGTCTCACTACTGTATCAGAATTCCTATACCCTCCGGGAAGTTCGTGAAAAGCTCGAGAATATCCTGACATCTTCATGGGACCGGTTCCCTTCCTTAAAACCTGGCGATCGCATCCTTCTTAAGCCAAACCTCTTAAGTGGCAAATCCCCTGAATCCGCTGTGACCACCCATCCTGTGGTTGTGGAAGCCATGATCCAGATCCTGCTGGATAGGGGATGCAGGGTAACCATTGGAGACAGCCCGGCCCTTCAGAAATTTTTACCTGTGGCGAAAAAGACCGGCCTCCTGTCTCTGAAAGATCATTATCCAATCCATTTCCAGGAGCTCGATACACCCGTTACCGTAGAGGGGATTCCCGGGGGCGTCTACAAATCCTTCGAGATCTCCCGGTACTGTCTGGAAAGTGATTATTTGATTAACCTGGCGAAATTCAAAACGCACAGCATGATGGGCTTAACCCTCAGTATCAAGAATCTTTTTGGCTGTATCCCAGGCAAGAAAAAGGCTGCATGGCACCTCGCTATAGGGAAAAACAGGGATCTC
>JALTIG010000299.1 GCA_027004185.1 bacterium
CGTACACACCTGACCAGAAAAAACCTGGACGCTGTGATGTTACTATCTTGTATTAGGATACGGGTATGATTGTAATAATGATGAAATTCACCAGATAGTTCGTGGAGAAAATATACCAAGCGATGAGGCTCCAACTTTTCCGCAGACTGAGACACCACCTCCGGGAACCTTGCAACCTGTTTCATGAGCCTCTTCTCCATAGGGAGGGTGATGTAACGCCCTTCAACCTGGTCAAATGCAGGAACCGGAATCCCTGCCTCCCGCGCCTTTTTCTCGATACTGCATACCCTCGCATGGGCATATTGCACATAATATACGGGGTTTTCATTTGATTGTTTTCGCGCCAGATCTAAATCAAAATCAAGGGGCGAATCGGACCGCCGCATCAGGAAAAAATACCGGGCAGCATCCTTTCCTACTTCATCGATGACCTCGCGAAGAGTCACAAAAGTTCCACCCCGTGTGGACATAGAAATCCTTTGGCCCTTTCGGAGAAGATTCACCAGTTGAATCAACACAACCTTGAGCTGATCGGGAGAATATCCAAGGGCCTCGATTACCCCTTTCATCCTGGGGACATAACCATGGTGATCCGCTCCCCACACATCGATCACTTCATCAAATCCTCGCCTGAATTTGTCCCAGTGATAGGCAATATCGGATGCGAAATATGTGGTCTCACCATTCTGCCGAATAACCACCCGATCCTTTTCGTCTCCAAACCTGGAGCTGGTAAACCAGGTCGCTCCATCCCGATCGACAAGGTATCCACGTTTCCGCAAACCTTCGAGTGCCTCAGCCACCGCGTTGCTGTTAAAGAGGGAAGCCTCGGAAAACCACTTGTCAAACTTAACTTCAAAGTCTTCAAGAACCTTTTTGATTGAGTCAAGGATTTCAATCGCTGCTACCTTCATGCATCGTTGCACCGCTTCTTCTTCACCCAATGAAAGGATTTGCTCCCCTTCCTTCTGGAGGATTCGGCTGGCAATCTCCTGGATGTATCTTCCCTGATAGTGGTCTTCCGGAAAATTGACCTCTCGACCCTCCATCTGAAGCACCCGGAGATACACGGAATGACCCAGGATATACATTTGCCGCCCGGAGTCGTTGATGTAATACTCACGTTCCACCTGATGTCCTGCTGCACGCAGTAGGCGTGCCAGACAATCACCTACTGCAGCACCTCTTCCATGTCCCACATGAAGAGGCCCGGTTGGGTTAGCACTGACAAATTCCACTTGGATCCTGCGAGGTGAAGGATGAACGCTGGAACCGTAGTGAGATCCCTTTTCTTCCACTTCCTTCAAGGTTTCGAACCATATCTCTGCGGGAAGGGTAAAATTGATAAATCCTGGTCCAGCAATTTCGATCCTGGAAAAGAGGGAACTTTCACGCAACTTACCGATGAGAGCATCCGCGACTCGTTGTGGGCTCATTTTCAGGATCGAAGCCAACTGCAAGGCCACATTACTGGTATAGTCTCCAAACCTCTCCTGAGTAGGGTAATCCACATCTATCTCTTTCCCGTTTATTTCTATAGGATTAATTTCCGGAAAAGCCTCTTTCAGGGCCGATTTAATGGCTATTCGAATTCGGTTTTTCATCCTTTTTCTTTTCCTTATCACTCAGGGGGAGGGATAGGTCTCTTGTGTAATCTGGGCAGATTCTGTCTTTCATTGTAAACTTTTTCAGGCAGGTTTTTCGCCAGGCACATACTGAGCAATAGGTTTTCCCTGATCCAGTCATCAAGTGCCATCCTCCTTCTGCGGTGTTACAGTTAATGGGTGATAAAACTCTGGGTGGCGGTCTTTTAGAACAGGCCAGTACCTTCTTGCGTTAGCTACCTCTTTCAGATCTATATCAGCAATGATCAGTCCCTCCGTTTGACCACTCTCTTCGCCCAATAGCTCCCCAGACGGACTGACACAAAAGCTCATTCCATAGAAATTCTGCTTCTCTTCACCTCCCACGCGATTCACGCGAAAGGCGTAGTATCCATTTGTAATCGCGTGGGAGGTGATCATGGTTTTCCATTTATGATGTGAAAGAAAGGCGTTAGCTGTGGGTGAGAAAAGGATTTCGGCCCCCGACAATCCGAGGATTCTTGCAGCCTCTGGAAAAAAGTTGTCCCAACAAATCAAGACCCCGATCTTGGCATATCTCGTTTCGACTACGGGAAAACCCAGGTTACCCGTTTCAAAGTAGGAACGTTCCTCCCATAGGGGAAACTGGGGAACATGAACCTTGCGATACTTCCCGGATATTTCGCCATCGGCATCAATGACAAAGGCCGTATTGTAAAAATGGCCTTCTCCATCTTTTTCAAAGATCGGGCAGATCAATACCAACCCTTCCTTCCGCGCAACCTCACGCAAGGCAGTCAGGGTAGGTCCATCCTCCCCTTCAGCAAGGTGGAAGAAATCGGGGTTGATTTCTGAAGGAAACCAGTGCGTGTTAAACAGTTGGGGGAAGCATATAATCCGGACTTCTTTCGAGGCGGCAAATCTGAGGAGTTTTAAGGCGCGTTTGAGATTGTATTTCTTGTCTTTTTTACTCTCCAGCTGGACTCCAGCTATTCTCAACATACCACACACCTCGTGGTTAGATTCGGTTGCATCCCAATTCCTCTAAGTTCCAGCAAGGTGAAACCGAAACTACCGATTCCCTTTCGGTCTGGATTTCCCTCACCTGAACTTTAACAACAGGCTCGTGACGTGCCTTGCTGTAACGACAAACAATCCTCGCTGCTTTCACCAGGACTGCGTCGGGTAGGCCCTCCGTGAGGAGAAGACCCAAAGGACCCGGAAAATCCTTTACCTTTAGGAGTGCCATGCCCTGATGTGCTAATGGCTTTAGCAGCTCATTTTCCCTCTGATTTCTCGCCACGATCAGGTGACTACCACCAGGCCAGACGAAATGTCTCCCGATACGGCAAAGTGCAATATCTTCTGCCCTTGTGTTTTCTTGCATTTGTAACATATATTTAATTCTTTTGGAAAGGGTTTGATCGGTCAGGATGCAGCCGCCGGCTGGAGATGGATAGTCTGTTATATTAAGTTCCAGGGCCAGGGCCATTTGCCGCACGCGGCTCCGCCCCGAAAAATCAAATAATCTGTCCCGATCCACCCATCCCTCTTGTTCAGGAAGGGTTTCTGGTAACAGTTTAGCGGAAAGGGGACGAAGCAACAACCCTTCCAGTCCCGCGTCGCGTTCAACAATGCGCATGGTATCCCGACGCTGCGACATGGGGCGCTGGCCGATCACCTCTCCTGTGGCGATAAACCGGGCACCGATCGCCTTCATCAATTCCCCTGCTTTCCTGAGCATAAGGATCTTGCAGTCTATGCACGGATTAAGGTTTTTCCCATATCCATGGGGCGGAGATTTCAGCATCGGAAAATACTCTTTGGTGATATCGACCACATCGAGGGTAATCTGCCATCTTTCAGCTACCTCCTCTATCAATGATGAAGGGTTCGAAAGTCGTGAGCTCTCAAAAAAAGGTGAAATGAATTGAACAGCCCGTACGTTAATCCCCTGGGTTTCAAGAACCTTGACGGCAAGGATACTGTCCAATCCCCCTGAAAAAAGGCAAACAGCTTTGATTCCTTCCATAAGAAAAGGCTAAACACCTGCATGTTTAGCCACACAACCTCCTTTAGATACTCTCTTAACAGAATTATCTTTAAAATTCAATCTTTCTGAACACGCGAGCCTGCAGTGGTTCTCAAAAACCACCGCACCTCTTACCAAAACTGCAAAACAGACTATCGGGACTCGGCCATCTATTAAAACGCGCCTTTTCCTCTGAGATTCCCCCTGTTAAGTTTCTTATTGTTCTACTTGCCGGGGATTATCCAAGGTATCTGCTGAAAGAGCTCCCTCCAAGACAGCCAAAACGATGGAAATATTATCACTCCCTCCTGCCGCATTCGCAGCATCAATCAACCTGTTAATCGCTTCCTTGGGTTCACATTTCAGGAGCAGATCCTTAATTTCCCGTTCACTTAATTCATCATACAACCCATCCGTGCAGAGAAGAATGCTATCACCAGAGACAAGATCAAAGTGGGTGTAGTCACATTCCTGGCTATCCGAAACGCCTATGGCGTTCGTGATCACATGCCGCTTTGGATGTTTTATGGCCTCTTCGGACGTTAGGATTCCATCCCTTACCATCCATTGCACCAGGGTATGGTCTTCTGTGATCCTCATGAGGATGCCCTTTCGGAGCAGGTATCCCCTGCTATCTCCAACATGGAGAAGATGGAGGTGAGGATACTGAACGAGGGCGGCCGTCAGAGTAGTAGCCATCCCCTTGCAATCGGGATGATTGGCTACATACTGATGGATATTCCTATTTGCCTCTTCAGCCACGTTTATGAGAAACTCATTTGGGGATAGGTTCTCCGATACCTCAAACTTCCTATTTAGCGTTTCGACCACGATACGGCTTGCAATCTCCCCACAAAGATTCCCTCCTACACCGTCAGCAACGATCATGAGAAGGGATTCTCCCTTCTTAAGCACGGCACATGCATCCTGATTATCTTTTCTCTTTCTTCCCGTATCAGTCAGAGAAAGGACCTGGATTCGTTGCTTCATTTAGGCAAGGTCCCCCTTATAGAAGTTGTAGAAGTTTATGGGCTCAAGACCTTCTGTAAAGATCCGGGGCTTTTTATACTACGGGCAGAGGGCGTATGTTCTAAAGGTTTTTTGGCACCCCTTACAATGAACTTTTCCGGGGAAAGGGTTTTTCTCCCTTTCTCTCGTCGCAACTTTTTCTCCAATTGTTGCCCTCCCCTTTTGTCTTCACCTTGCTCGCTTTCCAAACGTTTCCTGATCTTCTCCCCGTCCTCGAGGAGCGATGAAGCAGCCTTTTCGTTTTTAGAATTGTTTGCCTTTTCAGAACCGTGATTCGCTACAACCCTCTTCTCTATTACCGGTACTTCCATTACAGGTATCACCGCCGTCTTTCGGTTTAGGTACCAATTGGCGAAAATCGCTCCGGCTAATACCAGCATGATAGCCGTAATAATGATCCATTTAAGTGTAGGAAATGAAGGTCTTGTCCTTCGTGGAATTGGTTTTTTTACACTTTTTACCTTTTGTCTCCGCCCCAAGGCCCCCTTCGTCGAACCTTCAATAGATCCCTGCGCCTCCTCAAGGGCCCTTAAAACTTCATCAGCAGACTGAAAACGTTTATTAGGTCTTTTTTCAAGGAGTCTGAGAATGATCCTAGAAAGAGGCTTTGGGAGGTCTTTTCTAATCTTTTTGGGATTGGGAGGGGCAATATCCGTGTGAGCCTTCATAATTTCAAAATCAGAATCACCAGAAAAGGGCAGCTTTCCCGTTACCATCTGAAAAAATGTCACCCCTAATGCATAAAGGTCGCTCCGGGTATCCACTGTTTTCCCCTTAACCTGTTCTGGAGACATGTACCATAATGTCCCAAGCCTGACACCTGCCCGTGTCTGTTCCTTCTCACTTGTTGCTTTGGCAATGCCAAAATCCGTTACTTTTACCAGTCCTCCACGGGTTATCATAATGTTCCCGGGTTTCAGGTCCCGGTGAATCACACCTTTGGAATGCATAAATGAAAGGGCCTCCAGCACCTGACGTGTAATTTCAATGGCCTTGTCGTAAGGCAAGGCACCCCTCGTCTGAATAAGTTGATCAAGGGTATAACCTTCCACAAACTCCATCACAAGAAGAAGGTGCCCCTCATGTTCCAGAAGATTATGGACATTAACAACATTGGGATGATTCAATTGTGCCTGGATTCTTGCTTCCCGGATGAACCTTTGGCGCATCTCTTCATTTGATGCCAAATCTGGCGACAGATCCTTGATAGCGACTACCTGTTCCAGTCGGATGTGAAAGCCCTGATAAACGACTCCCATCCCACCAGATCCAACCTCTCGCTGTATCCTATAATCACCAATTGTTCTATCTACAAGAGGCTTCAATATCCTTTACGTACCCCTGTTGAATCCCGTAAGGGTATTCGAAATGTCCCTTTGATCGGCGCAATGTCCAACACCAAAGAGTCCTTCAATGTTTGTTTTGTCCCGAAGCGTGCGAAAAATTCCTTGGCCGTGTTAATGGGAACCTGATAGGCAAACTCTTGGATCCGTTGATACTCTGATGGGGTTTTCTCTATGTTTACCAGTGTGGGCATGCCGACTACACCATCCATTGTATTGAAGACAGATTCACCAATCCCCATGGGCGACGGGGGCATCTGCCTACATAAGGGATTTATCCGTGCTGTCAATTTTCCCCCGGAGATATACCCTATGGTAAAGGTACAGCCTGAAAAGATCCCCTCGCACTTCTGAAGCAATTTGTGCATAATCCCTATCCCATAACGCATAAGCTTACTTACATATAACAGTACATATTCTATTTGCTATTCGAATAACTTGTCAAGAAACATTCTGATATCTTGGTAAAGCGCTTCTTGTTCATAGATGATGAGACATCAAACTTATTGACTTCTAAATTTTTTTCGGGTATGAACCTTCATATGCAGTTTAAGGAGATCACTCGAGCGGCAGAGGGAGGGATTTTATGTTTAGTTTTCTTGCTCGCTGGAATATGGGGATGTGCCTCTGTAAAGTCACATCCTTCCACTGTCGCTAAGACCCCGATAACCACTTCTCAAAATCCCGCTCCCATTCCAGAGGTTATTAAAAAGACCCCATCTCCAGAAGCTAAGGGTTCAGAAGAAACCCAAAAACCAAACAGACAGGCATCCTTATCCGACTTTGATCACAGGGTTTCGGTCACCCTTTATCCCACACATAAAACAGTGGCCAGTGTAATACCCCCTCTCGAAGAAACCCTTCCCCCACCCAAAATCTGCCAACCAGAGCAAGAAAAGAAGCAAAAGGGGAAAAAGCCCCTTTTCGATATTCCTATCGTGATGAACCCACTGGTGGAAAACTTCATCCATTATTACCAGACCACGGGGAGAAAGCAATTTTCCATCTGGCTGGCCCGCTCTGAGCGGTACATCCCTATGATGAGAAAGGTTTTAAAGAAAGAGGGCCTTCCCACGGATCTGGTTTATCTTGCCATGATCGAAAGTGGGTTTAACCCGGTGGCCTATTCCAACCGCCGCGCATCCGGTCCCTGGCAGTTTATACCCTGTACAGGGAGGAAATATGGCCTGAAGGTCAATTATTGGATTGACGAAAGGCGTGACCCGGAAAAATCGACCATTGCCGCCGCTCGCTATCTCAAAGACCTTTATGATCAGTTTGAGTCCTGGCATCTCGCCGCCGCTGCCTATAATTGCGGAGAGGGAAAGTTAAGCCGCGCCATCAAGCGTTATAAAACGGAAGATTATTGGCAGCTTATCCAACACCATTACCTGAAAAAAGAAACACGAATGTATGTCCCCCAAATGATTGCTGCGGCCCTTATCGCCAAGGAACCAGAGAAATATGGATTCACGAACATTCAATATCAGGAACCCCTGAAATATGAGCAAGCCGTTGTGCCAGGCGGCGTTCCCCTCAGAGAGATCGCCAAGGCGTGTCACTGTGAAGAACAGACCCTCCGCTTGTTAAACCCTGAGCTCATTCGACGATGCACCCCCCCCTATGCAAAACACTTTGTTGTGAAGATCCCAGAAGGGTCAAAACAGATCCTGGCCATGAATATGAAGATGTTGCGACCCATTGTCAAAGCTACTCCCAATGGCTGGATTCAGACCCATGTTGTAAGAAAAGGAGACACCCTTTATGATATCGCTATGAAGTATCATGTCCGGGTCAGGGACATACGATACCTGAATCATATCCGAGGCAACCTACTTCATATTGGCCAGCGTCTCCTCATCCCATCGGGGAGAAGGCATCACAAGACCTATGCAATGCTGAGGTATCCCAGACGAAAGATATCTTCTAAGGTGAAGAAGGTTGTGAGCCTCAAACCAACCCATCACAAACGTCAGGCTAGCACAAGGTTTAGAGAAATCATCTATGTGGTGCGAAAGGGGGATAATCTCTGGTCAATTGCCAGAACATTCAACATCCACATCAAAGATATCTGCAGGCTCAATCCTCAAATCAAAAGAACTACCCTCTTGCGTCCCCGGGACCGCCTGAAGCTGCGAGTCCCTATGGCAACGCTTTCAGGGATTCCTTACGTGATTACTTCTTCTCTTCAGTAAGGTCTAATTCGAGATTGATCCGCTGACCCCTTTCAAATCCAAGGGCATGGAAAAACTGTAAAAGATCCCAATCATCCCATTCTACCAGGGTGCTGATTTTCTGAACACCATTCAGCCTAAAACTGCGAATCAGTTCCTCCGCCAATAGACGGGCAATCCCTCTCCGTTGATATTTGGGATCCACGCCGACGGTTTCTATCATTCCTATATTATCTGGCACCCCAAACTCCCAACCGCTGACATCTCCGAGAATAAACCCGATCACTTTGCCCTCTATCTCCGCCACTAGAGAAGCGAGGGGAGGGCGAAATTCCGAAACTTCAATCTTTCTTTTCCAATAATCTGGGCGAGATTTTCCTAAAACCTTTTTGTCAATCTCTATAATGGCGGGAAGATCTTTAAGTGTCAATGCCCTAATCTTTAAACGTTCTTCCATTTTTCTGTACTCCTCGCTATTTCATCCCAATGACAATGGTCGCATACCGGTTCTTTCTTTTTACCTTGAGTGTAACCCCCTTGCCGGACTGAAGCATGGAAAAAAACTGCATCGCATCCCGCGGGGTGTGAATCTCCCTACCATTTACCCTTTCTACCACATCCCCATTTCTTAACCCCACCCTGGACACGATACTCCCTGGGACGATATCAAACAATTGAAAGCCCCTTGGTTTTCCATCTTCCAGGTAGGGAACGATCCGAACCTGGCGTAGAAAAGTGGCCATGTTACTTAAGGCAGCCTTCACCTCCTCCTTCGGCAGAACAACATACCTATCAGCTGAACCTTCCAGACTGGAGGCTAGCCTTTCCGCTGGACCAGTGCGGTGAGATTTTTCTCCCTCCTTAAAAAGGACAAAGCTCATTTGTTTCCCTTTTGTAGACACAATAACCCGATCAGTCTGTATTTTGAGGATTCGAATCCCACCGATCACTTCGCCCTGTTTTACAATAATAGACCTTTTCATATGTCGGTCTGTAAAAACTCCTTCAAACGTTCCGTCCGGGAATCTGACGATTCCCTTCAGTTCAAGACTGGTTACATCAAGAGGCTGCGTGAAGGGGATCGAAGACCCGGTCAGGCCCTGGGAGGGAGCTACGATCTCACGGTTTCCCCCTCCCCAGATGGAAAGGGTAGCCAGACGGTTCATATCCATCCGTTTTTTGCTCATTTCGGCCGGTGTACTATCAACGATCGCCTGGTTCTTAAAATGCAGGAGAACTCCATGGGCCAGGGTGAGCCTTATGCGACTTGAGACATAAACCGACACCAGTAAGGACAAAATTACACCCGCCGAAGCTGCCCACAGGATAGGCTTCTGAACCAGTTTCGGTATTTTCCCTGTGATGCTCATTCCACAGTGACGCTCTTTGCTAAATTGCGGGGTTGGTCTACATCCGTGCCTAACAAATCAGCGATATGGTAGGCAAGGAGTTGTAGAGGCACGACGGTCAGGAGAGGCTCTAAGAGGGGTACCACCGGTGGAATCTCTACTGCATAAGTGCTCTTATCAAGAACCTTCTTGGTGCCCCGGGTCGTCACACTAATAACCTGTCCATCCCGTGCTAACACCTCCTCCATATTTCCCAATACCTTCTCCAAAAGCGAATCGGAAGGTGCTACAAAAACTACAGGCATTTGAGGGCTGATCAGTGCAATTGGGCCGTGTTTCATCTCTCCGGCCGGGTATCCCTCCGCATGAATGTAAGAAATCTCCTTGAGTTTTAATGCCCCTTCGAGGGCAATAGGAAAGTTCAATCCCCGTCCCAGGTAAAGGAAGTCCCGGTAATCTTTCAAGGTTCGAGCGACGCTCCGGATAGCTGATTCCTCTCTCAAAACTTCCTGAAGCAGTGAGGGAACCTCCAAAAGGGATTGGAAAAGGTAATCGGTTTTCTCTTGATCCAGAGTTCCCTTAATTTCTTTCCCAAGATAGAGAGCGATTAGAAAGAGGGCGACCAGTTGCGTTGAAAAGGCCTTCGTGGAAGCTACCGAGATTTCAGGACCTGCATGGGTGTACACGATACCGTCAGAAAACCGCGTCAGGCTGCTTTCAACCACATTACAGATGCTCAAAACCTTTGCCCCTCTTTCGCGGGCGATTCGTACCCCAGCCAAGGTATCCGCCGTTTCCCCTGACTGAGAAATAGCAATCAGAAGCGTTCTTTCATTCACTAGGGGGTCCCGATACCTGAATTCCGAGGCGATATCTACATCAACGGGCACCTTTGCTAAGGTCTCTATGTAATGCCTACCGACAAGTGCGGCATGCCAGGAAGTCCCACAGGCGATGATCGTCACCTTAGTTATCTTCCTCAGCCATTGTGGATCGATCAGGAAGTTATCCAGCGAAAAGGTTCCGGTATCGGGAGAATACGTCCCTCGGAAGGTATCGATAATGGCACGGGGCTGTTCATGAATTTCCTTTAGCATATAATGCTTAAACCCCTCTTTCTCCGCCATTAGAGGTGTCCAGTCTATCCGCTTGATAGGTTTTTCAAGGAGATCGCCGTTAAGGTTTGTAATCCGAACCTCTTTTCGGCTCAACCTAACGATCTCCCCGTCATGGAGAAAGATACATCTCCGGGTGAAAGGCAACAGAGCTGGAACATCTGAGGCGAAAAAGGTTTCATTTTCCCCGACACCCACAACCAAGGGGCTTTCCATCCTGGCGGCGTAGAGAGTATCAGGATCAAAATCAAAGAGAATCCCTAAAGCATAGGATCCTCGGATCCTATTCAAGGCTGCTCTAATAGCCTCATCGGGCGAAAGCTGCTCCCTCAGGCCCCAGTCGATCAGGTGTGCGATGACCTCCGTATCGGTTTCAGATCGAAATGTTATCCCCTTGTTCCTCAATTCATCCTTCAGTTCACGGTAGTTTTCCACGATGCCGTTGTGAACCAGGACTACATGTCCACCCCGGTGCGGATGGGCATTGGTCTCGGATGGTCGTCCGTGGGTTGCCCAACGTATATGGCCTAGGCCCGCCTTTCCTTTAAGCTGAACTGCCTGAAGCTTTTCAATCAGATGGCTCAGTTTTCCTTCCGCCCGGAAAATCCGAACCTCACCCTCGTTAAAAACCGCCACCCCTGAGGAATCGTACCCCCGGTATTCCAATCTCCGTAACCCTTCGATTAGTACTGACAGGATGGGACGCCCCCCAACGTACCCGATGATTCCACACATCAGCTATTTTCCCCTCTTCTTTAACAATCTTCGATGGATATTCCGTTGCTTCACCCTACTAACTGCCAGTGTATCGGGCGGTACCTCTTTCGTAATGACAGAGCCGGCCCCGATAAGGGCTCGATCTCCAACTGTTATGGGAGCCACGAGAGCTGTATTGCTTCCCACGAATACCTCCCGACCGATATAAGTAGGATGTTTTTCCCGGCCATCGTAATTGCAAGTGATGGTACCCGCCCCGATATTGGTGCCGCCCCCTACAGTTGTATCCCCAAGGTAGGTGAGATGAGATGCCTTAACCCCACCCTCCAGTTTAGATTTCTTAATCTCCACAAAATTACCAACCCTGGCAGCTGGACCAATGTCGCTTCCAGGTCTTAGATGTGCAAAGGGACCGATCACCGCATTCCCACGAACCACACTTGCCTCGACAACTGAATAAGGCTTGATGACCACACCGGAACCGATTTCTGAATCCTCCACTACAGAACCCTTCCCAATCCGGCTGTCTTCACCAATAATAGTCCGACCCCGGAGGATTACCCCTGGTTCCAGTACAACATCCCGGCTAAGGGTTACAGAAACATCAAGATAGATAGACTCCGGGAGGATAAAAGTTACCCCTTCGTGTTGCCATTTTGTTATGATGACACGCAGCAATCGTTGCTCCAGGTTGCTCAGTTGAACCCTATCGTTTACCCCGAGAATCTCTTCAGAGTCCTTGCAACGTAAAGTTGTTACCCTTAGGTTTCTTTCCCGGAGAAGGGCCGCAAGATCTGTCAGGTAAAATTCCGCTTGGGCATTGTCGGATCCTACATAACGAAGGGCATCTTTCAAAACATCTCCCCTGATTACCATTACACCGCTATTGATAAGAGGAATGGACTGTTCTTCAGGGGTAGCGTCTTTTTCCTCCACAATCCGTACCACTTCATGTTCAGTTGTTGTGATCACCCTGCCATAGCCAAAAGGATCCCGAACCCGGGCACTGAGAATGGTCAAAACAGACTGAGAACGGTCAAAATAATCAATCAAGGCTTTCAGAGTCTCGGTCCGAACAAGAGGAACATCGCCGGGAAGGATCAGGATCGTGGTGTCCAATGATGACAACCCAGACAAACCAAAGCGAACCGCATCCGCCGTGCCAAGGGGATAGGGTTGAATAACTGTTGAAACCCGACCTTGAAACGACCATTGAGAAATTGTTTTCGAAATTGCCGGGCTTGTAACGATGACCACTTCATGGGGATGGAGGGAAAGCGCTGTATCAACGCCATGGCGCAGCAAAGGTTTACCCAACAAGGGGTGAAGCATCTTGGGAATTTTTGAATGCATCCGCTTACCACGACCTGCTGCGAGAACAATAATCGAAACCATCCCTTCCTCCTTTCGCTTACATTTTAAAGGGCTCCGGTGAAAAAATCAAGAAACTACAGGGAAACCAGCTCTCTTCTTTTGAATCTATAAAGTTCTGTCAAGCCATCTTGTTGATATATGATTGATATGTTATAACAAAAAAAGTAAGACTATTCTTGCTAAGTTGTGGAAAAAGACGGGGAAAGATTATTGAGGTTAACTTCCAATACCCATTTGATGAATACCACCTATGCTCGGATAAAGTGTAGGATTAACTTAAGCAATAGGAGAGATATTGTATGAAAGTTTTGCTGATTTACCCTGAATTTCCAGATACCTTCTGGAGCTTTAAACATGCCCTTAAATTTATACACAAAAAGGCTGCACAGCCACCGTTGGGATTGCTGACCGTGGGTGCCATGCTTCCAGAAGAGTGGTCCAAACGCCTCGTTGATCTGAATGTTACGAAGCTCACCGAAAAAGATCTTGAATGGGCTGATATGGCGTTTATTAGTGCGATGGTTGTTCAGAGGACCTCGGTTGATCAAATCATCAAGAGATGCAAGAAGGCGGGGGTTAAAACTGTTGCGGGTGGACCTCTCTTCACAGGAGAATTTGAACAGTTTGAGGATGTAGATTACCTAATTCTTAACGAAGCGGAACTGACCCTTCCCCCCTTTCTGGAAGCCCTTCAAGCAGGCAATCCCGAACGGATTTACTCAACCACCTCCTTCGCAGATATCAGACAGACGCCTGTACCAGCGTGGGAATTATTGGACATGCACTCTTATGCAGCCATGAGCCTGCAGTTTTCAAGGGGTTGCCCATTTAACTGCGAGTTCTGCAATGTGACGACCCTCTTCGGGCACCGGCCCCGTGTTAAGGATGCGCAACAGATTATCGATGAATTGGATACCTTGTACCGCCTGGGGTGGCGGGACCGGACATTTTTTGTAGATGACAATTTTATCGGAAACAAAAGGTATCTCAAGAAAGAGTTGCTCCCCAGACTGATTCAATGGCGACAGGGGAAAAAGGGAATGCCTTTCAATACAGAAGCATCGTTAAACCTCTCGGATGATCCCCAATTGATGGAAATGATGGTCAAGGCAGGGTTTAATACCGTCTTCATAGGGATTGAAACTCCAGATGAGGGTAGCCTCGCGGAATGTAATAAGATCCAGAACAAAAATCGAAACTTGGTCCAGTGCATCAAGAAGATTCAACGGGCAGGACTGGAGGTCCAAGGAGGATTCATCGTGGGTTTCGACCATGACACCCCATCGATCTTCCGGCGTCAAGTGGAATTTATCCAGAAGGCTGGAATCGTCACCGCCATGGTAGGTATGCTCCAGGCCCCGGTGGGGACCCGACTTTATGAACGTCTGAAAAAGGAGGGGCGGCTGCTTGGGAGTATGTCAGGGAATACGGATGGAACCACCAATATCATCCCTCGGATGGATGCAGCACTGTTGAGTAAGGGCTACCGGTATATCATGGACAAGATCTATTCACCAAAATACTACTATCAGCGCATTCAGGTCTTTTTTAAAGAGTATAAAAAGCCCAGCATTACCCCCAGGATCACCATACCCTTAAACTTTCGATACCTCCTCGCCTTTTTCAGGGCAAATTTCCAACTGGGCTTGGTAGGAAAAGGGCGGTTCCACTACTGGCGGATATTCTTCTGGACCCTTCTTCATAAACCTGGGTTGTTGCCCCAAGCCGTCACGTTTGCGGTCTATGGGTATCATTTTCGGAAGGTCGCCAAGCTCTCATAGCCCCACTCCCCTATAAGTGATTCCAGAGGATCTTTTTTGACATTTTTTGCCCTACCTGTTATAGAATAAACATCGGAAGCCCCCGTAGCTCAGGGGATAGAGCACAGGATTCCTAATCCTGGTGCCGCACGTTCGAATCGTGCCGGGGGCGCCATGTATTTTGAAATGGATTATAAAATTTTATACAGGAGCGTCTCGAGTAATAGGCAAAAGACGTGAAGATATTCCCTTTTTGCACAATCCTGCTGGCCCTTTTTATCGCCATTTCACCTGTACAGGCCAAGATGAGGATTCCGGTAAAGCTGGAAAGTCGCTGTGGTCAAGGTGATTGGGTGGGGAAACGTCTCGTTACCCTCCTGTCTCGCGAGATTCAAGATACGGATACGTTAAAAGTGGCCAAAAATGCCCCTACCTTTCTGGTCTGTGAAATTATTTCTACAAAGATTCACAATCGTCCAAGCTGTGCTTATTCTTACGTCATCTACACAAAAACCTATGGGAAAGCAGGCCCTATCCTTACCCATTATCTCGGCGTATGCAGCAGCCTTACCATCAAATCCGCAACACAACGTATCATTGACACGATAAAAAGAATCGCCATGAAATGGTGGTTCAGCAAACGAATGGAATGAAAGTGGGTGTACATGCAAAAGGTCTTCAGGTTTCAGAGAGAACAGTCTCTGAAGCTGAAAGAATCCGTGGTCTTAACAAATCTGTCTTACATGGGATAAATTTGACTTGCCGTTCCGCCCTTCAAAAACCTAAAAAGGTAGGAGATACCCCTGTGATACAGAAACCGGACATTTTACAAGATTAATAGGTATCAGGATTTCAAATCTTATGAGAATAAGATACCGCATCATTATCCCAGTTCTTATCTTCTTTATCCTTGTGGGGACAACCTTTGCCCTCCTGTTCCGCCATTTTCTGATTCAGTCTTTCTATGTGCAGTTTACCCAGCAAGCCCGATCTACTCACAAAGTGCTCTTAAACCAGATCAATCAACTTGGGGACGAGGCCCTAACCATCGCTGCCACCATCGCTGCTTTCCCCGCCGTTATCGACGCTTATCATCTGTATGGGCAGGTACCCAAAGATGCATCCAAAAGTGAACGGGAGATTTATCTAAAAGACACGCAAACGTATCTGAGGGGGTGGATTTCGCCCATACTTAAGAATATTGTGAAGGCAAGTAAGAACAAAAAACAGATCAGGATTCAGTTCCATCTCCCCCCAGCAATCAGTCTACTCCGACTCTGGAGAAAGCCGGGAGATCATGACGGCGGAGATGATATCAGTGCCTTTCGACCCTCCGTCGTTGAGGTAAACCGTACCAGAAAATCCCTTTCGGGGATTGAAGTAGGTAGGTCGGGCTGCTATGTCCGGGGTATCGTCTCCATTGACGATAAAAATCAGCATCTGGGCTCCGTCGAATGTTCTTTTCCCCTGACCCAGGTTGGTAACATTCTGAAGGGAATCAATGATAAGGCCTTAAGTTTCTATTTTTTGAAAACGGCTCTCTCCCCAGCGAATATTCAGATCTCACCCCAAAATAGGCTTGGACCATACGTGAGGATCTTTCCTCCTATTCCAACATGGCTTGATGACCTGTGTCGCCATTGCACCCATTTGATGATTAATAGAGGGCTAAGGGGTGAGGAAATACAATTTTCTAATTTTAAAGGGTTCTACTCATTCCCTTTGAGAGATATCATGGGTAGAACGATCGGTATCGTGGTTTACGGGGAAGATTATTCGGGGAAGCTTCGATCCTTCAGGCAAATGGTATTTGGTATCATCGCCATGTTTGCGATAGCCTTTGGTATTCTCCTCACTATTCTTATCTTGATAGAACACACAATTACCCACCCTATTACCGCCATCACTCACCTGTTGTACCACCTCTCCTCTGGATTGGAAGACCCAAATTTTCGGCTCAAGGTAACCACGAAAGATGAGATTGGTCAGATGGCAAAATCCTTTAACCAGTTTATGGAGAGGATGAAACGCCTGAGACAATTTAAAACCATCATTGAAGAGGATGAATCCCTTTCAGAGGTTTATCAGA
>JALTIG010000300.1 GCA_027004185.1 bacterium
GAGTTAAGTGATGATGAAAAAAAGACTTTTTCTGGTTGCGTGCTTTATGGCCCTGGTGGGCCTTGTCTCAAGCCCTGTCTATGCCCATTATTTGTGGCTGACCGTGGATAACTACAATCCTTCTCCGGGCCAGGAGATTGCTATTAATATTGGATGGGGGCATAAGTTTCCGCGGGATGGCCAGCCTCGCGCGAAAATGGTTCGAAAGATGACCCTTTTTCTTGTTAATCCCCAAGGGAAGAAAATCCCCCTGACCATCAAAGCAAAAGGGGAGAAGGGCGTGGAACCCATAAGGGTGAAGTTAAAAACCAAGGGAACCTATCTTGCCGTTCTTGCGGTGGGAACCTTTGTTAGCAAGACCATAGAGGGCTACTTTTACCAACCAAAAAATGAGCTTAAAAATGTGCTTGAATCATTCTGGTATGAACCTGTGGCAAAGGCGATTATCAATGTGGGTGCACCCGGGGGTAATATCTACAAAAAACAGTTGGGATACCCCTTTGAGATCGTTCCGCTTGAAAATCCCATGAATATCAAGGAAGGGGACATGCTCCCCGTTTCCTGTGTGCTTAACGGGAAACCTTCAAAGGCGTGGATCTATGCGACGTATGCAGGATTTAGCAAATTAAGGAACACCTTCGCATGGACAACCCGTACGGACAAGAAAGGGATAGCCAGGGTGAAAATCCTGAAAAAGGGGCTGTGGCTTATCAAAACAAGCAATGTGATCCCGTATAAAGACACAAGCAAGGCTGACAGTTATAAATTCATATCCACCTTGACCTTTAAAAACAAGTAACATTTTCAGAGGGGGGCAGCATAATTTGGTGCTACCCCCCTGAAAAATAAGGAGACAGGTAATTTGAAATCATGGATTCTAATCGTTTTTATTGTCGTTTTAGCAGTATATCCCCTTAAGAGTATGGCGCATGGCGTCAGAGGGAAGGTGGCCTCCGGGGGTGTAATTGTGAAGGCCGAATATACAACTGGCGAGTCAATGAGCTATGCAAAAGTAGAAATCACCGCGCCAGACAAAAAGATTCCCTTTCAAATAGGAAGGACAGATAGAAATGGGCGTTTTTGCTTCTATCCTGACACGCCTGGGAAATGGAAAGTGGTGGTGGAAGACGGGATGGGTCACAGGCTTGAGATGGCCATACCTGTCAAGCACGTTGGGCGAGTTGGGACATCGGGATACATCGAAAGCCCACTACAGAGGCATATCTCGAAGTATTTGAAAACGATTGCCGGTATTTCCATCATTTTTGGTATCTTTGGGTGTATTGTGGGATGGAAGGGATACAGAAGAATCAAGGCATAGCAGACAGTAGTGGCCAGGCTGGTCTTTTGGCAGGCGGCGTTAGAGAACGGGATCATATTTCAGGCTCAGACATAACGCTAGTCATTTGCGGAAGAAGATGAAGAATGATCAGATGGCGGAAATGGATGAAGGGAATTAAGTATCTCTTCAATCTCAATAAACCCAAATGTCAGGATTGAATCCGTTTCATTCCATTTTGTATCGTATTTTATTGGCCGCAGATTAACACAAATTTCGTACACAGATAAAACAAAAACCACTCTCACGTAATGACGCAAAGAGCGCGGAGAAAAAATTATTTAAGGGGATGTCCCTATCTTCTCTACAAATTAAGAAAGTTATAAAACCTGCGGATGACGTTAATACCAATTACTTGACAGTGATTGCTCAGTAGTGTTTTGCTTGCCGTATCAACCGATTGACTTTACTTCCTCGAAAAGGTAAAGATGTGACACATCATACCTTGGTTGCTTAAGAAAAGTAATTCATATTAATTAATTGGAGGCCTTTGATGAACCGGAAAAAAGTATGCTTATTTTTATTATTGAGTTTTGTTATCT
>JALTIG010000301.1 GCA_027004185.1 bacterium
TTTTTCCGGGGGTCTTTGATTCTCATATGTTGTTCTTTGCTTTGTTTGTCATTCTTGTCATCCAGAATGATTTCCGGTTCCCGCTTTAATCCCAGCAGATTTTCAACAGAGACATCAAATATCTCAGACAATTTAATAAGCTCATCGGCAGTTACCTTCCGAGTTCCTTTTTCTATCTGTGTAATCGTCGTGCGTGCAACGCTTAACAAGTCGGCCAGCACCTGCTGGTTCATCCCCCGCTCTTGCCGCATGATTTTAATTCTTCTTCCCAGGTCGGTCATAGTGCAATCCCTCCTGTTTCCCTTATATATTATGAATGAAATTCTGTCAACATAATGTCAGATATTAGAACATAAAAATATCAGCATGGATTTTATGGGAAAGGAAATGGGGGGCACGGGTTAAAAACAAGGGTTAAGGGCAAAAGCTATTCTCGCGCAAAGGCGCAAAGAAAGGATGAAATCCCAAAAATATCAGACAGGATTTACAGGATAAACAGGATTGTTTTTCTCTCTCTCATGCGGGTTGCTATCCTTGATAGATGGGACATTTTACGCTCCTAATGATAGATCCCGATGTCCCTAAAAACTTATAATTTTATGTACGTCCCCTATTTTCCTCCTTTCCCTACTTTCCTTGATCCAAAATTCCTCGAAACGTTAGTCTCTCCCCATATTAATGGGGACGTGGGGATATAACGCTTCACGATTCTGAAACGATATAATATCTGGTTTTTGAATAACGCCGGCATCAATATTTATAGCCTGTCGAATAGTCTCATTTTGTTGCCAGCTCTCATAGCCCGCTAATACAGTCGGCAAGTGGACAATCAGAGCCGCAGAGATAGACCGCGAGGCACTTTCCCATAGGTAACTTGGTGTATGATCCACGGCGTAGTAATCTACCTTTCCAATTTTAAACATAGGGTTTTTAAATGTAGTTGGTTTGGCAAAGGAGAATCCCATACCCTCATCGCAACTGATGTCAATAATCAGGCAGCCTGGTTTGAGACAAGATATTTCATCTTCTGTAACAAAAAGGATGGGATGATCTGGTTTTTGTAGGGTTCCGTTCACGATGATTTCTGATTGGTTGATCAGATCAATTAATGGTTGCTCAGTCCCATCATGCTCTACCACCAACATGCGCGCTTCACCTTCATTGCCTTTCCGAATACGGACATATTCACAATCAAGTACTTCCTCACGTACCTCATGGTCGGGACGTTGAATGCAAATTGTGATATCTCTAAAGCCACGTGCTTTAAGGGCGTATATTGCTCCCCGGCTGACTGCACCAAAACTAAAAATGATCACTTTTCGCTGGTTGCCGTAATGGCCGTCGATTCCTCTAAGTTGCAGTGCATGTAAAACCGCACAGTAACCCGCCAATTCGTTGTTTTTATAAAAAGTGTGGCGCCCAATCTGTCCGTTAGGTCCCCAGATAAACATATCCTCAAAGGCGATAAGTGTCTGTTTGCGATCGATTGCAGCCTGAGTGTGCGACCTTTGCTGTACACAATGCGGATAGCCCCAAAGGATTCCACCCTCACGCAGTTCTTCGAAATCCGCTAACACTGGTTTGGCAAGGATGACATTCCCAAGATTGGCTAGTAGCTCGTGGCGTGTGGCAACACCACCTGACTGATCAGACATTTCTGAATCGGTAATACCCAAAGGTGTCCCATAACCCTCTTCAAATATCAGCTGACGACGAATTTGTTCAGGAAGGCGTATCAGATGTTCCGGGTGGATTGGAATACGTCGCTCATCCTCTTTTTTTGAAGTACCAATAACTCCAAATTTTAATTTATTCATATAGTTTCCTTCTTTCTACGAACTCTTATTTTTGTGATTATATCAAAGTATTTCCAAA
>JALTIG010000302.1 GCA_027004185.1 bacterium
CGTCATGTCCCTGCCGCTTCAACCTGGAGCTGTGTTCATAGATGACATACGTCCCACCGCTAATTTCAGGCCAGCCTAAAAAAAAACCTATTTTCATCCTTGGTTCCTTGGTTCATTACTCAAAAAACTGCCCCAAAAAAACGGCCACCCGCTTCCAGCGGGTGGCCGTTTAAGCTACGCTCATAGAACTTGTACGGATAAAGCAGAAAACAAGACGATAGAAAAAATACCCCATCGAATTCACCACGCCGGTTCTACAAAAACAACCTCCTGGAATTATTCATATCCCACTAGGTAAATGCAGAATAGGTTGTTAATCCCAGGAGCACCATTGGTAACAACGGAATTAAGGCAGCCAGCAGGCTTATCTTACAAAGAATTTCATTTTCCCCTGCTTATGTCTTTTCATTCCAGTCCTCATGTTTAGGGATTGTCACGAAATAACTATAATACTTATGCATCTCTGCTTCGGGCCATATTTGAACGATCCGCAATCGCAAAATCCTCAACGTAGCAGTGCTACGCCTGCGGTTTTGCTCAATTGAATCGTCCAAATCTAACCCAAATCAGAGCGCCTAATCGTCACACTTATTTCGTGCCAGTCCCTTAGCGGCTATTTTTTCCAGATAGAAAAATACTCAAATTGATTTTCATCACCCATAGTTTCATACTGTAATTCAGGAATAAGATCAAGCAATCGGAAGCTCTCGTCCAGGAACTGCCTGAATGAACTTGAATCCCAGACATGGACATGCTCCCTGCGCAATCTCACGTTATCAATACGTTCCTGTATTTCCTCCGGGCTGAGATCAAACACCTCCGGATGCACACCTTTTAAAAAATCGATGTAATGGTCATCCGTTGAATCAATGGTGTTATTCATATAATCTTCCTGCAAATGAGAAAAGGGCGTTAAGTCCCTGTTCTTATCAAAGGTATATTGCTTATCCGGTGCTGATATGACCAATAATCCACCAACCTTGACGATACGAAAAATCTCCCGAATCGACTTAATAGGATTAGCCACATGTTCTACAATATGATTTAAAATAATAAAATCAAAAGTATTGTCCTGAAAAAGCGCCAAACCATCCTTGTCTATATCACAGATATAATCCACAGGAACAAGATCTTCTATCCTCAACTCCGGAAAAAACTGAATAACCTCCTCTCTGGAACATACATCACAGTAAGTGATTGAACACCTCGCAGGAATGTTTGCGGCCTGATTCAACGCCCCTATCTCCAAGCCCTCCCCATTTAACAGCTCATATCCTTTAATTCGAAACATCGATTCCGCCATATAATTTCTCCATTAAGGTAAAACCCGACCACCTGCTCATAAAGACAGTACCCACGTATTTAAAACTGGCGAAAAAACTTTTATCAATCCGTCACAAAATGATATTTCACTATACAATACAAAGCCCGGAGTCCATCCAGGATCCCTATTTTTTTCCCTTCCTCATAGGTTCTGCCACTGTAAGAAATACCAACTTCATAAATACGACAACCCAGCCGGGCAACCTTTGCCGTTATCTCGGGCTCAAAACCAAAACGATTTTCCCGAAGAGTGATTTGTTGCAGAACATCTTTGCGAAAGGCCTTATAACAGGTTTCCATGTCCGTTAAATTCAGATTGGTCAACATATTCGATAACAATGTCAAAAAACGATTTCCTATCATATGCCAGAAATACAGTACCCGATGGGCTTCCGAGCCGACAAACCGCGATCCGTAAACCACATCAGCCCTGCCATCCAGAATAGGCTGTAACAATTTGGGATACTCTTTGGGGTCATACTCAAGATCGGCATCCTGAATCAGGACGATATCACCGCGTGCCTTTGAAAAACCGGAGCGCAACGC
>JALTIG010000303.1 GCA_027004185.1 bacterium
TTGGGTGTGACTATATTCAGACCTATGGCATGACCGAGACGTCCCCGTATCTTACCATGTCCATATTGAAGGATTATCTAAAGGATCGGCCTGAGGATGAACGATTCAAGTTCAAGGCGGCGACGGGCCGGCCGGTTATCTTTGTTCAGCTTAAGGTGTTAAGGGAGGATGGGACGGAGGTGGCGTGGAACGACGAAGAGGTTGGGGAGATTGTGGTCAAAGGGGACAGTGTGACTCCGGGTTACTGGCATTTGCCTGAGGAGACGGCCAAGGCGCTCAGGGATGGGTGGCTTTATACGGGGGACTTGGCGGTAGTGGATGGTGAAGGGTATGTCAATATTGTAGATCGGAAGAAGGACATGATTGTCACGGGTGGGGAGAATGTTTATTCCACCGAGGTGGAGAATGTTCTGTATGAGCACCCGGCGGTTTTGGAGGTAGCGGTTATTGGGATACCGGATGAGAAGTGGGGGGAGGCGGTGCATGCCTGTGTTGTTTTGAAGGATGGGATGAGGGCTACGGAGGAGGAGATCATTGCGTTTTGCAAGGAGAACATGGCCCGGTATAAGGCCCCCAAGTCGGTTGAATTCCTCTCTTCCCTGCCAAGGACGGGATCAGGAAAGATCTACAAGAAGGGACTGAGGGATAGGTACCTAAAATAGAAGGTATATTATCTTCATTGCTATTATCACCGCTTGTCTTGCACCTGGCACTTTAAGGTTGCGATGACAGTATAAGTGCTGAGCAATCTCTCTGGAGGTGTGAAATGATGGATTTAGATGATATGCATAAATTAGGAAAAGAAGTGGAGGCAATATTAAGGTTGCAAACATTTCCTTTGGCCATAAAGTTTCTAAAAGGATCAGAAGACATTCTGGAAGGGGCAAAGAGGCCCTTAAGGGATTTGGGGTATCATCTATCATTTTGTCAGGCATTGGAATTATCGCGCAGGCAGGGATGGACAATTGCGGAATCTAAAGAGGATATGTGGTGTTTCGAACCCGTTGTAGGTCTCGGGTTTGAGAAACCGCCACAGCGCTTCCTGGATGGTTGGAACCGTTACCCTGACACAGCGAGCACCCTGGAGGCAGGAGCCACTTGGGCTAAAAACCTTCCCCGTTTGGACTATGGCTTATATTCTACAGTTGTATCAGCCCCATTAATAAAAGCTACGTTCGAGCCGGATATATTCGTTATCTATGGTGAACCCGCAAAAATGACGCAAATAATGCTGGCGAAGATTTGGCTGGACGGCAAAGATATTACTGTCAGATTGTCTGGGCACGCCGCCTGTGTTTACTATGTGGTTCCTGTTATGAAGGATAAGGGATGGCATATAAGCCTTCCTTGTGGAGGGGACCTCAGGAGGGCAGCCTGTGAAACGAACAATATGGTATTCTCAGCTCCCATAGAGGTCTTGGGAGATTTGTATAAAGGACTTCTCGCTATCCAAAGGGAAGACTTAGGAATACCATTAAATGTTTCGCCGGCGATCGAATATCCCTTGCCTAAGTCTTATGTTGAAATAGGAAAAATTATGGGAATGGATTGGGTAAAATAGCTTAGATTTGGTTACCGTTGCAGGATCCTCCTGGCTACGTGGCAATCTTTTGTCTTAGTAAAGGGGTTAAAAAGGGATCAATGAATCGAAAAAAGGGTTTCGGGATTCAGAAAATAGAAAGAATTAGAAAGAAAAAAAGAACAATTGCTCAGGGAGTGAGGAAGTCAATCAAGGAAAAACTTTTCTACGAAAGAGGGATGTTGCCTCCCCGCGAGCGGCTGAATCTATTGTTGGATCCTGAAAGTTTTGTTGAAATTGATATGCTGGCAACACACCATTCCCATGATTTCGGTATGGATAAAAAAG
>JALTIG010000304.1 GCA_027004185.1 bacterium
AAGCGAATTTCACTGGGGTGAAAGGCTCTCTTAGGTTTCACGCAAAGGCGCAAAGAGGCCAAGTAGTTGTTATTTTTTGATTTTCTTTGCCTGTCTGCGTGCGGGCACGCACAGGCAGGCGTTCTTGGCGGCTTAGCGTGAGCTAAAACGTGTTTTGATGTTAAAAGGTTACACATGTTTTCTGTCCCTTTATTTTAGTTTCAATATCTCCATCAGCGGGTGGAGGGAGGCCAGCAGGTGATCGGGCTGGAGGGGTTCCATTTCCTTTCGGGTGTTTTCCCCCTGAGCGGCGACGGCCACGGGACACCCGACCTTCTTCGCCGTGCGGATATCTGTCCGGCTGTCACCGATGAAGAGAACCTTGGAAGGTTCGAGGCCAAGCAGATGGATCGTCCTTTTGAGACCTTCGGGATCGGGTTTGAGGAATTTAACCTCATCACGCGACAGGGTTACATCAAATATCTGGTTCCATCCTAAAAGCAGAAGGATCCCGTCCATCGCCTTGCGTCCCACGTTGGAGCAGAGGGCGATGGGAATTTCCCGGGACTTTAGTGTTTCAAGGAGTTCCTGTGCCCCCGATTGTGGTCTCCATCGGGTCAGGGCGTCTTTGTCGTATTCGTCATATACGGCATCAATCAAATTCAAGAAACGCTTTTCTTCCACCGCATTAGGTGCCAGCCGGATCCCTTCATTATAGAGTTGGGCATAATCAGTAATGCCTAAAAGAGGGGATGCCCAATCCCATTTTCTGATCTCCTTTTTGACTTGTGAAACCGCTTTTGGAATCTTCCATTGAAAATCGACGATCGTTCCCTCAAGATCGAAAATGACTCCGGATATACTATTCATATCAGAGGTCATGACAAATACTCAACCAAACGCTTCATGGAGGCAACATATCCTGGTGGAAGTAGGGCGATGTCAGACGGATTGGAAAAGGTTGTCCTTAAGTTTTGTATAGATTCCTTCCGCTTAACTGCATAGAGCAAGGCATGTGCCTGTGGACATTCTCCGATTGACTGGGCACCTGCAATTCTGTCATCAATGACGGTTATCCACATGCGACAGCTACCCCTCTGGATTTCCATGGATTTACCTCTACCATTCGAGTTCGATTCCAGGATGCCAAAGGAGGCAACATGGACGCCAAGGCACTCAAGACTTGTCACATTTTCTGAGCCTGGATATGCCATTGGAACTCCAGCGAGGTTGTGGCCTACAACATTTCCCTGTCGTTTTGCATTATTCCAGAGCATGCTCAGGGTTTTAGTATTTGTGAACATATCGATGGTTTCAGCGCAGTCACCACAGGCGTAGACGTCATTCACACTCGTTTTCATAAACTCATCTACCTTGACCCCACCCGTCTTACCAATCTCACAGCCCATCTCTTTTGCGATGGAAACATTCGGACGCATCCCGGCGCCCAAGACTACCAAATCGCAGGGAATCTCTCTTTTGTCTGTCGTGACGCCTGCAACCCGATTATCTCCCTTGATGACCGTAAGCTTTTCGGATGTTAACACACGGATGCCTGCATTTTCCAGCATCCCTGTCAGAACATCTGCTGGTTTTTTATCCAATGCACGTGGTAGGATACGATCCAAAAGCTCTACGATGGTGACTTCTACGCCCCTTTTCATCAGCGAAAGAGCTGTTTCGATCCCTACGGCGCCGGATCCTACGACCACCGCCTTTTTACAGGAATAACCGGCTATTGCCTCGGCATCGTCGAGGTTTTTTAGAAAAAAAACACCTGGAAGGTCCACGCCTTTTAGAGGAAGCCGTAATGGATAGCTCCCGGTAGCCAGAACAAGAGTGTCGTAAGAGAGGCTATCTCCATCTGTAAAATAGGTCTTCTTTTTTTGGGGATCGATGGCGCTAACTGACTTTTTGGTAAGAAGGTGAATGCCTGATTGTTCGTAGTCTGCGGGTGTCTTAATCATCAACCCCTCTTTTTCAAGCTCGTCGCAGAGAAAGTGCGGAAGGGCACAAATCGTATAGAGGGGGTATTCTTCATCTGTGACCACGGTGATTCTTTTTTCTGTGTCCAGTTGTCTCAGGGTGAAGGCCGCTGTAGCACCGGCGATTCCGTTTCCTATGATAAGCACACCGCTCATAATTTATCCTCTCGTGATCCTTTTTCTTACCAACAGAGAGGCTGAAGTAAGACGTTTATCTTGTGGTAGTTTTTGTTTTTCCACAAATTTTAGGGCGCCGGTCTCACAGAATTTCACACAGACAGGATCCCCCCCACACAGATCGCAACTGATGATCTTTTTCTCGACGGGATCGAGTGTAACACCCCCAAAAGGACAAACGACCGTACACGTCTGACATACGATGCATCGGTCAGGATCCATTAGGGTACGACCCGTCGCTGCATCTTTGAATCTTGTGCCCGTAGGGCAGGCATCGATGCACGGGGGAAACTCACAATGCTGGCAGGCTGTAGGTAGAAAAATCCCTTCCATCTCAAATTTTTTGATTCTAATTCTGGAGCGATATGGGTTAGATGTCCCATTGTGCTTCACAGAACAGACCAGTTCACACAATCTACACCCCGTGCATTTTGACGCATCGATGACGATAACCTTGTCCATCTTATCCTACGTTTGTAAAGGCGGTGTTGGCTTTAGACATGACATCAACAATAGCTGCCGCGCTTTTCCGCTGTTTCATGGCGTTCAGACTCGATTTTTCGACATATTGAATGGCGCCTGTCTCACAAAACTTGGCACACTGAGGATCGCCACCGCAAAGGTCGCATTTGATGACCTGTTTGTTAACCCAATCATAACCCATGGCGCCGAATGGGCAGGCATTCATACACATCCTGCAGCCAATACAAACATCATAATCGACTTGCACCGCACCAGTGGTTTCACTTCTTGAAATAGCTTTAACGGGGCAGACCGCCATGCATGGAGCGTCCTCGCACTGCTGGCAGACGACCGGTACCATCTTTCCTTCCATTTCCCATTTGACAATCTTGATGCGTGCCCTGTAAGGGTTGCTGACCCCTTCATGCTTCACAGAACAGACCAGTTCACACAACCTACATCCCGTGCATTTTTCGTGATCAATCACAAGGATTTTTTCCATTTACTTTCTCCTCTAACGAAGTGATTAAAGCAGATGGGACGGTTCATTATCCAGGCCAAGCCTTTTCAAGGTCTCCGGTGTTGGTATCCCATTTTTATCCCATCCATGATGTTCGTAGAATTCATCGATCATTTTCTGAAACTTTACTCTATCTATTTTGGCGCCGATAACATCGGGAGCCCCACGCCTGCACGGTTCATCGAAGTAGCGATGGTTCAACGTATCTCCCTTTTTAGGATCATCTCTTGAGAAGCCTTCTCTGAGATTGAAAAGCCTCTCAATGTTATTGCACCTTTCCGCGATGTCCCATATTTCTCTCGGGGTCATTTCCAGGCCGGTGTTATAGTAGATGACCTTCGACCAGTCCTCAAAATTTGGGAGTGTAGGTCCCAGAAACACTGTGTGATACTTGCAGATACCGAGGCAGTCAACGGCCATATAACAGTTTTCCTGCCAGAAGACCTCCCATGCCTTGCCTACATAAGAGGTTTGATCTGAGCTCAATGGCCCATCATAGGGAACTGGATTCCCGTAGATTTTACGCAAAACATCTTCAGGAAGATGGTAAAGGTCGATGGCAGGGCGGCTCCTCAGATGATCAGAACCCCTGGAGGCTGTTGCAACATTTAGGGCTAAGGCAGGGGTTGCTCTTTCATCCGAGTGGAGATTATTCATACCTTTTACCTGAATCATATAGTCAAAGGAATTCTTCCCGATTTTCTCGGCCGCGGGAATGCCCCCATCCGCCAGCGCATCGCCCAGCCAGCCCTTTCTGTAACAGATCCGAGTAATCATCTCGAGGAGCGCTTCGTCATTGCCAAATCTCAGGTCGAGGCCATCCGTTTCTTTGCTGGTAAGGATACCTAATTCATAAAGCTCCATGGCCCACGATATAAGGCTTCCTGTCTCGAGGTTATCCATGCCATATTGGTCCACCAGATGATTCCCGGTCAACAACGTTTCTATGCTCCTGCATTCTGGCTCACCGCCAAAGGCACCCAGCGAGGTATATTCAGGTCCCTCATCGTATTTGCCTGCATACGGTCCGGATGGAATCTTGTACTGGGCACGACAATGAACCTGGCAACCAAAACACCCCGCCATGTGATAAGGGCCAATGGTTTCATTGCATACCTCATCAATGGCCTCAGGTTCGATTTCATCTGCATATTCGAGCTGGTTATATTGAAAGTTTCTCGTCCTTATCCCGCCCCAGCAGTTGGTTGCGCCCCAGATAAAGGGGGTGCCAAGGGTTCCCTGAGTCTGACTTACCTTGGCGCTTGTGATCTGGTCTATGAATTTTTTATTGAATTCAAGGGCCTCTTCAGGGTGCGCAATCTTGATGTCCAGTATCCCCCTGGCGGCTATCGCCTTCAGGTTTTTTGAGCCCATAACACAACCCATGCCAGTCCTTCCGGCAGAGTCCTTTATTCCTGTCATCACGTTGGCAAACCGGACAAGGTTTTCGCCAGCTGGCCCAATAACCGCGCTCTTAATGTCTTCGTCTCCTAATTCTTCTCGGATGGCCCACTGGGTATCGGTGGTGGTCTTCCCCCAGAGATACGATGCATCACGGATTTCTATTTCGCCATTATGGACCCAGAGATACACCGGCTTTTCTGCCTTGCCTTTTATGACAAGATGATGGAACCCTGCCCAGGCAAGCTCTGGCGCGAAAAACCCTCCCATATTCGCATTGCCTATAAGGCCTGTAAGGGGGGATTTGGCCATAAAATCCGTTCTGCTGGTTGCTGATGCACAGGTGCCAACCAAAAGCCCTGCACTGACTATCAGTGTATTTTTGGGTCCCAGAGGATCGCATCCCTTCTCTGTATGGTTATAGAGCAGATATGCGTCAAGCCCTCTGCCACCCAGGAACTTCTTTCTCAATTCGAGTGGGATAGGTTTGATTTCAATCTCACCAGTGGTAAGATCAATGTAGGCTATCTTTCTGTTTAGCGCCATGCTATTTTCCCCCTTTCCTTTAGTTTTTGCCGGATTACTCTAAGCCAAGTTCTGCTAATTTCTTTTCTGCAATTTTTCGATTGACCTCCCATACTGGTCCGCGTATCCTTGGAAGATGGGGATTGACCCAGTAAAGGCGGTATTCCATGCCGCATCTGGGACACTTCACGCGGTCTGCACCAGGCTCAGGTTGAATCCTGTCCATACAACTGGGGTTGTGGCATCGAACCTTGCCATAGGTTCTCGTTTTGCGAAGGGCTTCTGCTGTTGATGTTGCCGCTTTATTTTCTCCCATCATATTCTCCTTTTAATTAAATTTTATGTACCAGTTACCTTCAAAAAGGCATCCACAACCGCGTCCGCGAAGGGCGGGTCTTCCAGGTTGGCGTCCACTTCCCGGACAATGATATCCTTTTTCAGCTCTTTTTTCAAAAGGTTTGTGAAGATCGCGTCTTCTTCCGGGTCATAGGCGGGGCTTCCCTCCCGGTCCACGGCGGACCAACCCTTTTTCGGGATGACCACCCGGACGGGGCCCTTGGCCTTGTTGAGCTTTTCGACAAAGGCATCCGCAACAGCCTTCATCTCTTCGGGAGAGAGGCGGATCCATGTGCGGTGCTTGTCCAGGTCAATCTTGCGGCGTTCGTAGTATTCCGGCTTGTATTGGGATTTCCGCGGGGTCATAAAATTGACGCTGCACGGGGTGATGACCTGGGGAATGCCCCTATCGCCGGCGGCTTCCATCCGGTGGGGCC
>JALTIG010000305.1 GCA_027004185.1 bacterium
CTCCTCTATCGCACCTTCCGTGAACACGGATAATCTCCCTGCATGAGTTCCAGGCGCCAGAACCTCCGCATTTATCTCCTTTGGCGTGATTATATCAACACCCGGGAAATTCCTGAATCCCTTTTCAACATTCTCTTTATTCTTCACCACTATTAGTAAACTTTTCTTTATCTTATATTTTCTTCCCCTCATTTTTCCCTTTCCACCTCTTATTCTCCTATCCCTAGCCCTCAGGATATCATCGTACAATCCCAGATTTTTGAGAACATTTATGGCATCTTTTATCTTGACAATATCTTCAAACGAATCCTCTATTACTACGGGTAAAGTCAGTTCCTCGTTAAATCTATGTCCTCTTTTTCTAACTAACACTTTGTTGGCGGTAGCCGATAATGCACTGTACTTTGCTAGCCTTCTTTCTTTTTTGTTCATCCTTCTTGTCCACACTTTATCCGTCGTGGGGGGATGCCCCCTTCTTCCACCAACCGCACTGGGTATCACAGCTCCCCTGGATGTGTTTCCGATTCTGGGCACCATTTTGGATATTCCATGCCCGGGACCCCATGAATGAGCAACCTTCATTCCAGCATCTCTTTTAACTCCATGGGGCTGAACCCTGTTGAGCTGGAATATTCTGACCGCCCTCCTTATCAGGTCTTCCCTGTGGGGATAATCAAAAAACTTCGGAAGTTCTATCTGGTTTTTTATTCCTCCATCAATTGTGTAAACATTGACCTTCATTTTCACACCCCCATATGGGAATTCCTAGCGACATATGTCATATTTATCTCCTTCACATCCTCAAGGGTTTGCCTTACTGGGTCCCTGAATCTTACAATTCTCTTGGCAGGTCCGGGCACTGATCCATGCACAAGAACATACTGATTCTTCACATCCCCATAGTGAAGAAATCCACCCTGTGGGGTTATTTCAATTTCAAGCTTTTTTTCACCATCTTTTTCAATAAAGTCCACATATTTCACTATCCTTTTGTTGTATTCAGTTCTCTGATGATATCCCGTTTGCCCCGCTTGGGGCACTGTGTATCTAACCCAGTCTGGATGCCATGGCCCAAGCGTTCCTATCATCCTCCTGTGCTTGCTATTTTTATGAGATAACAATTTCACTCCGAATCTCTTAACATGCCCCTGAAATCCCTTTCCTTTAGTTATCCCTATCACATCCACAAACTGCCCCTCTTTTTTAAAATCTGAAAAACTTATCTCTTTTCCCAAGAGATCCATAGCATATTTCTTCCTTTTATCAATTTCTCCTCCCCCGACCCTTATCTCCATCAGATGCGGCACCTTTTGGGGTATACCACTTATTAACTTTGGCTGGGTGTGAGCTATTATTCTCACCTCATCAAAATCCTCCACTTCCTTACCCCTGTTTTTCTTGGGTATGGGAAATCTTCTTTTCAGTTCTTTATCAATATTTTCAGCCCATACCTCGCCGATGCTCTTCAATCCGTAAATATCCTTATCGTAAAAGCGAACTCCCGCTACTCTCATAGGGGGCACTTCAATCACACTTACAGGCGTCCATATCTCCTGCTTTGCAGTTGTTGTTTTCTCTCTCCAGTCAATGGTAAATACATGAGTCATGCCAGCTTTATATCCAGCGAATCCCTGAATCCTAGGTCCATCCTCTATCTCAGGCCATGTTCTAATGTGCGGTACTACACTCCTTGCCCTCTTACGAGGATAATACGCCATAGAGCCTCTTCTATGATGATGCGACGAACTCATATCATTTCACCTCGTATTAGCCGTGACACTTTTGTGCGTTCCCAAAACACCTATTTGGGACGCATCTGTGGGCAATTTTAGCCCTTGGTGTCTGGCTAATTTTTCTTGCACCATAA
>JALTIG010000306.1 GCA_027004185.1 bacterium
TGACACGCCGAACAGTGAGGGAAAGTTTTCGCCCGTCATCGATTTCAAGGTGCTTTTTATCCCCGATGTCTATAATCGGGTTGTCCTTATTGCCCCTCAACTGGCCTTTTACGATGTTGTAGGAATTACTCCAGCAGGTATCAACACATGGAATGATCCCAAACTGATTAAAGAAGGGGGACGTTACGTTAAAGGAGCAGTTTTTACCGATGGGTTTTTCCCTGGAAGCAACGTACCTGCGATCAAAAGGTTTGTCAAAGCATTCCGGGCTACATTCAATGAAACGCCGGAGATTCTGGCGGCACAAGCGTACGACGCGACTCGTTTCTTCATCCGCGCATTTAAACAAACACCGGGCGACGACATGGAAAAGTTGAAAAACACCCTGGAACGGGATTCTGGATATCATGGGGTTTCCGGTCTAAGATATTTTGATGAAAATGGCGAAGCCATACGCGATGTATTGATCTTGACGGTTACCCACAACAGGATTGTCCCCTTTCCTTTGGTTACTCCTCCATCTCTCTCTATCCCCTGATGATTCGTGCCATCTCTCATCCATGGAATCTTTCCTTTAACGAGGCAAAACGGCTCCAGGAAATCCTTGCCCACAGGCTTCATCTCTCCTTTCCGGAGAGACCGATCCACCTGATCGCCGGCGCCGATATCTCCTTCAACCGATTCTCCCCTACCCTTTACGCCGGTATAGTAGTCCTCTCCTTCCCAGATCTACTCCCCGTTGAAGAGGAGTGGGAAATCACCCAGACGACATTCCCGTATGTGCCCGGATATCTCAGTTTTCGGGAAGCTCCTGCCATTATCGAAACGTTCAAAAAACTCCGCAAATCTCCGGATATCATGATCTTGGACGGCCAGGGAATCGCTCACCCCAGGGGCTTGGGATTGGCTGCCCATGTTGGCCTTCTCCTGGATCTTCCTACCATTGGATGCGCCAAATCCCTCCTCGTTGGAGAATATGAACCCGTCTTGCCTATGAAAGGCGCCTCATCCTATCTTGTATACAAGGGAAATAAGGTTGGGAAGGTACTCCGAACCCGAAGCCACGTCAAACCGGTCTTTGTGTCACCCGGGCACCTCATGGACATTGAACATGCAGCGGAGATTACCCTGCGATGCTGCCCCAAGTATCGTATTCCAGAGCCTACACGCCTGGCGCATCGATTGGTTAACAAGATAAGAAAAACCCTGGGATCTGTCCATGCTGAGGTATAAACTCACCCTTTCCTATGATGGAACCCAGTACAGTGGCTGGCAAAAGCAACCAGAGTTGCCAACTATTCAAGGTACCCTTGAGGCGGCCATCACACGTCTTTTCGGGGAAAAGGCAGCCGTGACTGGAAGCGGTCGCACGGATGCCGGTGTCCATGCCCTGGCCCAGATTGCTCATGTCGATCTGAAAATCTCCATAGACCCAGCGAATCTCCGGACAGCTCTGAACAGCCATCTCCCCCCCGACATTCGTGTGCAAGAGGCCCATAAGGCATCAGAAACCTTCCACGCGCGCTACGACGCCAAACGACGGACCTATATCTATCTCATTAAACTGACTTCTTACCCCTCTCCATTTTTGATCCGCTATGCGCTTCAGACGCCCCCTCCTCTCAATGTGGCGGCTATGAGACGTGCCGCCCATCAGTTGGTGGGCACCCACAACTTTTCGGCCTTCAGCGCCTCGGGTGGAGCCCCCACATGTCCAATCCGTACCATCTTCCAATCTGAGATTTTTCCTCTTTCGGAAAGTCTCCTCTGTTATCTTGTCGTAGCTGACGCTTTTCTGAGAAGGATGGTCCGGGGAATCGTGGGAACCCTTCTGGAGATCGGGAGGGGAAAATCCGATCCCGAGGTTATTAACATGATCCTGACCTCTGGAGATCGCTCCCTGTTGGGGACGGTGGCCCCTCCACAGGGACTATATCTTTTCGGAGTCTCTTATTCACATGAAGATTCCACTTCCTTCGGAGATAGCACTCATGAATGACACCTTTTTCATGAAAGAGGCGCTTAAAATGGCACGAAAGGCCCTTCGCTTTCAGGAGATCCCCATTGGCGCCGTTATCACACGCAACGATCGAATCATTGCCCTGGGACACAACCTCACAAGGACATTCCATGATCCCACTGCACATGCCGAACGTATTGTGATCCAGCGGGCCGCGGAGGTATTAGGCGACTGGCGATTAACCGGTTGTACCCTGTATTGTTCCGTTGAACCGTGCCTGCAATGTGCAGGTGCACTTGTTCTGGCCAGGATCGACCGGCTCGTTTTCGGCTGCCGTGACCCTAAAATGGGTGCCGTGGTTTCTCTGTACAAGGTGGGATCGGATGCCCGGTTGAACCACCAGATCGAAATCACCGAAGGTATCCTACGTGAAGAGGCAGAAACCCTTATGAAAGATTTTTTCCAGAGGTTGAGAAAAGGAAAATCCCCTGCGTAACCTCACTATCTGATAAAGACCCTTTCGTACCTTCTACCCCGAATCCGGGATGTTGACAGAGTTTTCATGCTCCGATATATCAATTCATAAGGATACCCAGTCAAAAGGTAGCGCGGATGATAATGGTAACAACAACCCTTAAAAATCCAAAAAGGGTACAATGCCTGCCTTCCTAAAAAACCAATTCAAGAAAACAAGGGGGCCTCTAAGAAGTCCCCCATACAATCCCGTGAAGGAGAGGCAACCATCGAAAACGCACATTCACAAAAAGCGACCAAAAAGATGACAGGAACAAAATGGTAAAAAGTGCCCGTATCATCCCTTTCAGGGGACTCTGTTATAACCCTGAAAAGGTTATCTACAGTAACGTGGTCGCTCCTCCCTATGATGTCATCTCCCAACGGAAGGAAATGGAGCTTAAAAGACGTTCCCCTTACAACATCGTTCGGCTTATTCTAAGCAAGGATGAAGAGGGTGTGGACAGATACACGAGTGCCAAAATCCTGATGGATCAGTGGATGAGAGAGAAAATCCTGGTGCCTGACCCTTCCCCTGCTATATACTTTTACCTCCAGGATTATAGGCTTGAGGATGAACCTATGCGGACGCGTAAGGGGTTTATTGCCCTATGTAAACTCGAGGATTTTTCCTCAGGAAACATTGTACCACACGAAAAAACGCACCAGAAGCAGATTGACGACAGACTTCGTCTGTTACGGGCCTGTAAAGCTAACCTGAGCCCTATACTCTCGCTCTATACCGATCGCAACCTAATAATCAGTGAAATGTTTCTTAAAAAACACCATAAAATCCCTCTCTTAGACACTATTGATCAGGACGGGGTCCGGCATCGTTTCTTCCGTGTAACCGATCCTGAGGCCCTCAACCTGGCTGTTCGGACCCTTGCAGAAAAAAAACTCCTCATTGCAGACGGACATCATCGGTACGCCACGGCTCTGGCCTATAAAAAAGAGATGGAGCTTAAATACGGATCATCCGAAACGGCTCCCTACAATTACACTATGATGTATTTCACAAACACAGAAGACAAGGGGCTCTCGATCCTCCCTTCTCACCGCCTGATTCATGGGTTGCCCGATTTCGAAGAAAAAACATTCCTGGAGAGGGTTAGGGAAAATTTTGAGGCTCAAGAGTTCCCTTTCCGGAGTGAGAAAGAGGAAAAAGCACAGAAGAAACGTTTTTTCGATATGTTAAAATCGATGCAGGGAAAGTGCATTGCCTTGGGTCTTTACCTTCAGAAACGCCAATGCTTTTATCTACTCACCCTTAAAGACGAAGCAAAGCATGATCCGGCTATCCGAACCATGCCCCTTTCCATCCGGAGTATGGCTATCCCCATCTTTAACGAACTTATCCTTAAACGCATTCTATCCCTTGATACCGACCAAAAACGTGAGAGGCACATCAACATTATAAAAAACAACCAGAAGGCTATTAACCTCATTCAGACGGGAAGATTTCAAATGGCCTTCCTATTTAACCCTAATACCTTGGAAGAGATTCATGATGTGATTGAAGAAAACCAGGTGATGCCTCAAAAATCAACCTTTTTCTACCCAAAACTTCTGACAGGGCTTGTAATCTACAAGCACGATATCCCGCCCTGAAACATGATGTCAGTTTGGTTGTCGGAGTTGCGAGAGGGTGAAACCCTCGACATAATAGGAGGGGATCAATTATCTCTGATCCAGCCAAAAAACGGCTATCGGTTCTCCATCGACAGCCTGCTGCTGTGGGGTTTTCTTCGTCCAGATCCGAACAGCCACTGGGTGGATCTTGGGGCGGGGTGTGGAATTCTTTCCATCGCCCTGGCACGGATTAACGGGGTTCGCAGCGTTACAGCTGTGGAGATTCAACCTTCCTTGGCAGAACTGATCCGGCGTAATGTGATCCTGAACGGAGTAACATCCAAGATCACATGTATTGAGGGGGACATTCGAGATCCCAAGACCCTCGAGAATATTTCTCCAGCGGATGGAATTTGTGTTAATCCCCCCTACTACAAGTCCTTCTCAGGGCGAATCAATCCCAACAGGGAAAAGGCCCTGGCGCGACATGAACTCAGAGGAACCCTAAAGGACTTCATAAGGGGAGGGCATTTCGTTCTGAAAAGAGGGGGCTGCTACAACATCATCCTGCCTGTGGCGCGCCTCTCGGACGCCATACCCCTCTTTCTCCGCTCCGGGCTCTTCCCTGCACGGCTCCGACTTATTCATCCCTACGAGGCACAACCCGCTACTCATTTCCTTCTAAATGCTCGAAAAGGGGTGCGGAAAGAACTGACCATCTATCCCCCTGTTATCATCTATTCCTCTGTAAACACCTACACCCGCGAGATCGAAAATCTGTTGCGCCTTATCCCTTTGAAGTACCCATAATCCTTAACCTACAGGCGCGATCTTCGGCCCCTGTTCTTGCAGTTCATGCTCTAAGAAAGACTCCAGACTATAGGTTCCTCTCAAGAAGCTTGGTCTTCTTGACATTTTTCTCAAGAACCGATAGGTTTACTATCCACGATTTAAGTGAAGCGCCTCAAAAAAATATAGGTGGGACCAATATATCCTGCACAAAGAAAGGAGCTTACAATTCATGAAAAAGGTGGACACGGCATTCATCAGGAACCTCGCGATTATTGGACATGGTGGAGATGGAAAAACATCCATCACGGAAGCCGCCCTGTTTCTCTCAGGCGTCAACACACGTCTTGGAAGTGTGGACGAAGGAACCTCCCTCATGGATTTTGAACCCGAAGAGGTAAAACGTAAGGGATCTATCCTTTCTTCCATCGCCAATTTCCCATGGAAGAAATACCTTATCTATTGGATCGATACCCCAGGATACGCCAATTTTATCGGGGATACCAAGGCCTGTATGCGGGTTGTCGATGGGGCAATAGTTGTTGTATCAGCGAACGATGGCGTTAAAGTTCAAACCAATACGGTGTGGGAATATGCCAATGAATATCAGATTCCCCGCATCATCTTTATCAATCGGATGGACGCAGACCGGGCAAATTTTGAAGCCACCCTTGAGGATCTGGGCAAAAACTTTAAAGATGTTCGAATCGTTCCACTTTTTCTCCCAATTGGCAAGGAATCGTCGTTCAAAGGTGTCATTGATCTCCTCTCTCAGCGCGCCTATCTCTTTGAAGATGACGCCTCAGGGAAGTTCAAGCAGGCGGATATTCCCAATGATCTTGCTGACATGGTTGCCACCTATCGAGAGCAAATGGTGGAGGCGCTGGTAGAAGCCGATGATGAAATCATGGAGAAATATCTTGAAGGAAATGAATTGACGCAGGAGGAACTCCTTCACTGCCTCCAAAAGGGAACCTGCGAAAGCCA
>JALTIG010000307.1 GCA_027004185.1 bacterium
CCGTTACGACAGTGAGCTAACCGTTCCCTATCGGGACAATCTCTCCTCCCTTGTCCATGATTATCAGTTTAGAGAGATTGTCGATGCCAAACTCTTCCCCCGTATCCGTTTTATCATCACCCTGGGCAACAAGGCCGCCCATACTGTCAAGCCGGTATCCCGTAATCAGGCCATTGAATCCCTAAGGAACCTCTACGATTTTATTTCCTGGGTCGACTATTCTTTCTCTTCTGAAACCCACAACGAACCATTCAACACCTCTCTGCTCGCCGATGGTTCAGAGCTTGAAAAAAAGAATCGCAAAATACAGGAGGAGCTTGCCGCGAAAGAGGCGGCGTGGAAGGCAGAGAAGCAAAAACTTGAAGAAATGCTGCGCTCGGAAAAAGAGCGCGGGGAATATACCGAAAAACGAAAAAGAAATCAGGAAGCCCGAGATTTTGATTGTGACGATATAAGCGAATTTAAAACCCGCAAGATCTATATTGATCTGGCCCTTGAGATGGTAGGCTGGGAGATCGGCAGCAATTGTCTGGAGGAAGTCGAAGTCGCCGGTATGCCGAATCCCTCCGGCAAGGGGTTTGTGGATTATGTTCTCTATGCTGATAATGGCCTGCCTCTGGCTGTAATAGAGGCAAAACGAACCTCTGTTGATCCACGTAAGGGAAAAGTACAGGCAAGGCTCTACGCTGACTGTCTGCAACAGGAACTTGGAGCCCGGTCACTCATCTTTTATACAAACGGCTTTGAAACCTGGTTCTGGGATGATGCCGAGTACCCGGAACGGCTGGTATCCAACTTCTTTTCTAAGGATGAACTGGATTGGTACTTCTACCGGAAAGCCAACAAGAAACCGATTAACGCCGTCAAAATTAACGACGATATCAGTAACCGGGTGTATCAGAAAAAAGCCATTCAGGCCGTTTGTGATACCTTGGAAAAAGGCCAGCGCAAGGCCTTACTGGTTATGGCTACCGGTTCGGGCAAAACCCGCGTGGCTGTTTCGCTGGTGGATGTACTCCTGCAAAACGGCTGGATAAAACATATCCTCTTTCTTGCTGATCGGCGGGAGCTTGTCAAACAGGCAAAGAAGACTTTTGCCAACCTTCTGCCCAACCTCTCCATCTGTAACCTGCTCGATACTAAGGATGACCCGAATAGTCGAATGGTGTTCTCCACCTATCCAACCATGATGAACGCCATTGACGATACGAGGGCGAAAGACGGCTCCCGTCTTTTTACCTCCGGTCATTTTGATCTTATTATTGTTGATGAATCCCATCGCTCAATCTATAAAAAATACCAGGATATCTTTACCTATTTTGATGGCTTTTTGCTGGGGTTGACCGCTACCCCCAAAAACGATATCGATAAAAACACCTACACGGTCTTTGACATTGAAGATAATGTCCCCACCTTTGCCTACGAGCTTGGAGAGGCCATCGACGAAAAATATCTTGTTCCCTACAATACCATCGAAACCAAGATGAAATTTATGGAAGAGGGAATTCATTATGATGGGTTGTCGGATAAAGAGAAGGAACAGTGGGAAGAAACCTTTGACGATGGCATAAATGATATCGGCGGGGCGGCTCTCAATAAGTTCCTGTTCAATGAAAGTACCGTTGATAAGGTATTGCAAGACCTGATGGGGAAAGGAATTTGTGTCAACGGTGGGGATACCATCGGCAAAACAATTATCTTTGCCGCAAATACCAAACATGCAAAGTTTATTTTAACCCGGTTCAATGCACTCTACCCCGAGTATGCCGGGAAACTTGCCTCCTGCATATACAACGGTATCAAGTATGTAGATGACGAAATTGAGAAATTTTCCACCAGAGAGCAATATCCTCAAATTGCTCT
>JALTIG010000308.1 GCA_027004185.1 bacterium
AAAGGAATGCCATGGAGACCTTCATACGGAACACATCATCTTCGAGGGCGGCAAGATTCATATCTTTGATTGTATCGAGTTCAATAAACGTTTCCGATTCATCGACACCATGTCAGACCTGGCGTTCCTCACGATGGAATTGGAATTTCTTGAACAGGAAGCTATGAAGGAAACATTACTTAGAACCTATTTTGATCAAGTTAACGATCCATGGGGCCCCTTTCTCCTCGATTTCTATGCCTGTTACCGAGCTACGGTCCGTGCCAAGGTTCATGCCTTTACCACTGGGGATGTTTCGGTACCATCTGACCAGCGGCAACGTTCACGTGAGTTGTCTCGCCGTTACCTGGATCTTGCCAGGCGCTTGATAGACCACTACAGTCAGCCCAGGCTGGTGATCACCATGGGACTATCCGGAACGGGGAAGAGCACGGTAGCCCGAGCACTGGCGGAGGAAAGCGGCATGGAGGTGTTCAGTACTGATATCCTCCGGAAAAGGGAGATAGATGGGGAGAAGGTGGTAGGGGAATGGAACAGGGGCCTGTACACGCCGGAGGCCAGGGCACGGGTTTATGAAAGACTGTTCGAACGCGCCCGCGGGGTTCTCCAAACGGGCAGGTCAGTCTGCCTCGACGCGAGTTTCCTGGGCAGGGATCAGCGGGAGAGGATTTTGGCTCTTGCGCAGGAGACAGGAGCGATCCTGTTGGCCATCGAGTGCCAATGCGACGAGGCAACCGTGGCGGATCGGCTTCACCGGCGAAGCGTGGAGGGCGGAGATGCCTCGGACGCCGATTATTCTATCTATCAGCAACAGAAAGCGCATTTCGAGGGCTGGGACCCTCTCCCATCCTACTGCCGTTTTCCTGTAGACACATCCAGAGAAATCCCACGCGATGAAATCGTCCTGTTGTCTGAGTTTTTGAGGCATAATCCAGCTTGACTTTCCTTATTTACAGAGAGTAAACTGAACTTATCCCCTGGGATAGACGTGTTTCTATATACTTTTTGCACTCAAGTGCAAGAAGATCTTTATTTACTTGTTGACATCTCAGAAGATGTTATGCTATATTCCTTTCCAATTTTGAGAGGGGTCTGGAAAGGGAATCATGAGGCGTCACTATTGGGGAAAGGATATTTCGGGATGCGGTTTAAGCGCCTATATGGATGAATCTGGGAGGCGAACTACCGGAGATGCTATCATCCAGTCTATTGCCCTGCTCCATGACCGTTCAAATGGTCTGGGAGGTGGATTTGCAGCCTATGGAATCTATCCGGAATTCCCTGAGTGTTATGCCCTGCACCTTTTTTATGATGACGGTAGCCATCAAACTGCCTGTGAAGAATTGATCCATGCGAACTTCGATGTTCGGGAATCAGGGCCCATCCCAACGAGGAAGGTGTTTGGGATTGGTCCCGCACCTATAATCTGGCGCTATTTTGTCGATCCCAAGGAAGAGGTACTCGAGCATAGCGGCCTTGCCCCCGATGATTTCGTGGTCCAGGTGGTTATGAAAATCAATACAACCATAGAGGGGGCCTATGTTTTCTCGAGTGGGAAAAACATGGGGGCGTTCAAGGCAGTAGGGTTCCCTGAGGATGTGGGGGATTTTTACCGCCTGGAGGAGTATCGTGCCTACATGTGGATCGCACACGGGCGGTTTCCGACCAATACCCCTGGCTGGTGGGGCGGAGCCCATCCCTTTACCATCTTGGACTGGGCCATTGTCCATAACGGTGAAATTTCTTCTTACGGGATAAACAAACGATACGTGGAGATGTTTGGGTATCAGTGCACCATGAAAACGGATACGGAGGTAATGGCATACCTCTTTGATCTCCTACTGCGAAGACACAAACTG
>JALTIG010000309.1 GCA_027004185.1 bacterium
GTAGTCCTGAGAAAAAATCCCCACCACCCTCCCGTTAATCTTCCCAAAACCCGTAACAATACCGTCCCCATAAATCCCCTTTGCTGCATCCTCTCTCGTTGCTCCCAGCATTCCAAGCTCAACAAAGGATTCGGGGTCAATCAATTTCTCGATTCGTTCTCTCGCTGTCAACTTTCCCTTGGCATGCTGTTTCTGAACCTCTTCCCATCCCCCACCAAGGGCTGCCCTGGCCTTTTGACTCCGAAGTTTGTCAATAGCCTTTTTTAATATTTCATCCATGTACTTTTTTTCACACTATGATTAAAACTAAGACGTCAGGTTTTCCTGGTCCCATCATCATTATACTCATACCAACCCTTTCGGGTTTTGATACCAAGGTGCCCCGCTTTCACCTTCCGCTGCATGAGAACGGGGGGATAAAACTTCATATCCTTTGTTTCTTGATATGTGGACATCATCGCCTGCATCATGACATCCAGCCCCACCATGTCTCCTGTTTCAAAAGGTCCCATCTTTCGACCAAAGGCAAGCCGCATCCCAGCATCAACCTCTTCCACACTGGCGATCCCCTCCTCCACGAGACGAATCGCTTCGATCGTACCAGGAAAATTAATTCGGTTCAGGAGAAACCCAGCGACATCTCGCTCCACACGGATCGGAAACTTACCAACCATACGAATGAACGTGACCCCTTTGTTCATGGTATCATCATCCGTCACAACACCCCGAATAACCTCTACTGCCTGCATGAACTGTGGGGGGCTGAAAAAGTGAAGGCCTAAAACCCGCTCCGGATATCGTGACACGACAGCCAGCTCGGTAACCGGGATGGCAGAGGTATCACTGCTTAGGAGGGTATCCCTCCGGACGATTCTAGAGAGTGTTTTAAAAACCTCTCGTTTTATCTCCACATCTTCCGGTACATTTTCAATAACAATATCTACCTCCCTCATATCTTTGAGAGAGTCTGTAAAGGTCACTCTCTTTAGAATGGTACCCACATTCTCTTTAAGCTTGCCCTTCTCTATAAATTTCCTGACGGACCATTCAATACTATGCTTCGCCTTTTCAAGTGATGATATATGGATATCCATCAAGACCACACTCATTCCCGCTTGGGCACATACCTGAGCAATGCCACTTCCCATCATTCCAGCGCCCACAATCCCCACCCTTTCAAAGGACATCATTTCATGCCTCCTGAGGTTTTTAGCAGCTTTTTGCAACCGTTTCCCTAATCACGTAAAGAATTATAAAAAAACAAACAAAACAGGTCAAGAAAATTTGCCCGTCTCTTTCCAAAAACTAACTGAATCTTCAATAAAGCACCTCAACTTTTGTTCATCCATTTTCATCTGTTATAATAGATTAATGAAAGTGATGAAATGGGTTTTAAGCATCAAGAGTACTATAGCTCCTTTACTTGTTCTCTTCTTAATTTCCTGTGCAACGGTACCCTATACAGGAAGAAACCAACTTATACTCATCAGCCCAAGTGAAGAGCTTGCACTGGGAGAAAAGGTTTCCCGTGAAATCCTTCAAAAGGAACCTGTATGTCATGATCCCAGTTATACCATTCCTGTCCGGCGTGTCGGTGCAAGAATCGCTCGTGCTGCTAATCGCCCTGATTACAGATGGGAATTCCACGTAATTGATAAGCCCAAGGTTGTCAATGCCTTTTGCCTTCCAGGGGGTAAGATTTTCGTTTATACAGGGATCTTTAAATATATCTCTTCTGACGCGGAGTTAGCTACCGTCATCAGCCATGAGGTTGGCCATGCCCTGGCTCGCCATGGTGCTGAGCGAATGAGCCTGGCCCTCCTTGCACAATTAGGGGAGATAGCTGGAGCTGCTGCCATGAACCTGCAAACCCAAGAGGCTCTTAGGGCGTTTGACAGCGCTTACGGACTGGTAACCAACGTGGGATTTTTGCTTCCTTACAGTCGCACCCAAGAATATGAGGCTGACCACATTGGGCTCATCCTTATGGCACTCGCCGGATACGATCCACATGCCGCGCTTACCTTCTGGGAGAAAATGGCTCAGGAATCAAAAGGGAAGACCCCCATAGAATTCCTTTCTACCCATCCCTTAGATCAAAAGCGCATCGCCCGCATCAGGGCCCTCCTCCCCGAGGCCATGAGATATTACCACCCTCAACGATAACCTACTTTAAATCTTCTCTTGAGAGGGACCTCAGTCAAACAAGACGCGCTTAAACATTGGATAGCATGCCTCGACACTATACCTTTCCTCCACAGTCTCTCTCGCCTTCAAGCCCATCTCTCTCCGTAGAGCAGGATTCGCGGCAAGCAGAAGAACCCTATCGATCCACTCCTTCTCAGTACGCGCCCAGAACCCATTGATGCCATCCCTTACGATATCCCGATTAATCCCCACAGGTGTCACAATAGCTGGTACCCCTACCGCGGAATACTGCAAAATTTTTAGCCCACATTTCCCCCATGACCACTCATCATCAGTCAAAGGCATCAACCCGATATCTAAAGTTTTTAGCTCATCGGCTTCAGTATCAATATTCCAGCGTATCTTATCTATAGGAAGCCTTTCACTTTCCGGAAAGACGTCACAAATGACCTTCAGACGGATTCTTGGATTCATGGAATGCACCTTCTCCAAAAGAGGGATTAGCCGCTCAAGATAATGGATGGATCCATGGGCACCAACCCATCCCACCACCACTCCGTCCCCGGGTGCGAATGAACGAACATTATATTTCGAGAGGTCAATCGGTGTAGGAATAACGGTCACATGGGAATTTATCCGACGTGTTTTTTCTTCAAGGAATGTATTACAGGTGATAACCTCATCAGCCAGTTTGACCATACGACGGAATTTGAATCTTCGACTGAAGGAATCACGACTCCTGTGCTTTGCGCTTCTACTCCAAAGGGCATCATCAAAATCATAAACTATCTTCTTGGAAAGTTTCTTGAGAACCCTATATTCAATCGCCCCCAACTGCTTTCTTTGAATAAAAAGAACTTTATCTCCCCCAAGCCTTTCCATCAGCTGAGGCCATTGCGATATCTTCCTCGCAAAATCCGCTACTACTGCCTCTATCCCGTCACGACGCAGGTAAGGAAGATACTGCAAGACCCGATAACGTGAAGCGGCCACATCCTTTCCCTGTATCAGAAAAAGTACTTTCCCTCTTTTCTCCCCCATCTGTAACTAATCTTAGGGTTAACCCCTTTAAGGGATATCAAGGCGAATCATACGGGTTGCCATCCGATGAAAAGCTACCAACATGGGACGGATTTTCAACCCCTTATGAATAAACAACTGAACCCTGTTTTCCTTATCCATAGCCAAAGCTGCTCCCTCCGACAAGGTTATCTCCCCTGATTCGAGGGGAATTACAAGGATAGCTCCGTGCCTCAACTGTTGCACCTCCAGGACCTTCTCCTCGAAATCCAAAAGGGCACGCTGCGTCAGCATATACAAAATATGTTTGCCTTGCTTACTTCCACCGCCTCCTACCATCTTGATCAACCCCTGCTGGCGAAGACCTTCCAAGGGAGAGGCAAGGCAAGCAATCGCTCTGAAAACCTTCCTTCCATCGGCAAAAATAGGAACTTCTCTTTCAGGTGACATCATAATCCCTTTTGGTTTTCCCTTAACCCTAACACATCCTGCATATCGTAAAGCCCATTGGGCTGCCGAACCAGCCAGAGGGCCGCACGGATCGCTCCACGTGCAAAGTTATCGCGACTCATGGCCCGATGGGTCAGTTCAATCCGCTCCCCCCTTCCTATAAAGAATACAGTATGCTCCCCCACGATATCCCCGCCTCGGATGACTTGCATCCCAATCTCTTCCTTCGTTCTGGCACCAACCATACCTCTACGGCCATAAACACCAACTTTCCCTAGATCCCTTCTCAGGGCGGTTGCTACCTGATACCCCAGCTTCATAGCGGTTCCAGAAGGGGCATCTTTCTTCTGGTTATGATGCGCTTCCAGAATCTCCACATCGAAATCATCACCCAAAATCTTAGCCACATCATAGACTAGCTTGAACAATAGGTTCACTCCGACACTCATGTTTGGGGCAACCAAACACCGACCTTTTTGTGCCCATTTTTGCACCCTTTCCATGTGTTCCTCTGTGAACCCTGTAGTTCCTACAACGATAGCCTTTGAAGCTTCCATAGTGAGTTCGATATGCCGCATGGCGCTATCGATATGAGTAAAGTCAATCACCACATCACCTTTGTCCAAAACCCCTGTCAGGTCATCAACCACGGAAACTCCCAGCTTTCCAAGACCCAGCAATTCCCCTACATCCTTGCCAATAAGCAAATGACCAGGGCGTTCAACAGCCCCTGTAAGGGTAACCCCATCCACATCGGAAAGGAGGGTAACAATCCTTTTACCCATCCTTCCCCCAGCCCCACATACGATGACTGAAATCACAACGTTTCCCCCTTAAATCAAACTCGTACTGAAATAACGTTCGGCCCTGTCAGGCAGGACCGTCACAATGTTCCCATTCAGATGCTTGCCCAGCTCGATGGCTGCCCAAATATTGGCACCTGAAGAGGTCCCCACCAGGAGTCCCTCACTCTTCGCGAGAAGGCGGGTCATATCAATAGCCTCCTCGTCAGAAACGGTAATCACATCATCTATCATGGAAACATCAAGGATCTTTGGGATAAATCCATCCCCGATGCCCTGGATTTGGTGCAGACCTGGTTCATGCCCAAGGAGTGCCGCACTGTTCTTAGGCTCAACCGCTACAACCTCAATTCCCGGATTCTTCTCCTTCAGGAATTTCCCTACCCCAGCAAGAGTCCCTCCACTTCCAACCCCCGCAACAAATGCTGCAATCTCACCATCCATCTGCTCCCACATCTCCTGTGCAGTGGTTAGGTAATGGATCTCCGCATTAGCAGGATTTTCAAACTGCTGCGGCACATAAACCAATGGATCTTCTTGCCTGATCTTCTCCGCTATCCTGATAGCGCCTGGCAGGCCCTCCCCCTCAGGCGTCAAAACCAGTTCTCCACCAAAGGCCCGAATGATCTTTTTTCGCTCCTCACTCATATTTTCCGGCATCACAATTCGAACTTGGTAACCCTTTTGAACACCAACAAAGGCAAGTCCGATCCCCGTGTTTCCGGAGCTTGGCTCCACAATGATGGAACCCGGATGCAACAACCCTTTTCTCTCCGCCACCTCAATCAGGTACACAGCAACCCGGTCCTTGATGCTTCCACCAGGGTTGAGATACTCCGCTTTAGCATAGATCTGTGAATAGCTGAGATTTTGTATCTTGACCATGGGTGTATTCCCAATGGCCTGCAAGATGTTCATCGATTTCAAGTCAGTTCTCCAATAATCCGTAATCTTTCATTACCGCTTCCAGCCTTCTATCATTTGCCTCCGACAAGGGGCACAAGGGCAGACGAAACTCAAGCGCTATCTTCCCAAGCTTATGAAGAGCGGTCTTAACCGGAATGGGATTTGTCTCATAAAACATTGCTGCATGTAAAGGCAGGGTCTTGTAATGAAGCTCCCGGGCCCTGTCTACCTCTCCCGCTTCCCAGGCATGGTAAAGGGCTGCCATATCACCAGGCACCACATTCGCCGTGACAGAGATCATCCCTTTTCCTCCTACTGCGAGAATAGGAAAGTTGATAAAATCATCCCCTGAGATCACGCCAAAGGACTCATCACAAAGGGCAATAATCTCCGAAGCCTGGCGCAGCGACCCAGTGGCCTCCTTGACACCG
>JALTIG010000310.1:0-482 GCA_027004185.1 bacterium
AAGCCTCGTGGCTGGGCCTGCCTCTTACGTGACGTCTGAGGAGTTGGACACCCTGTTGCGTCTCCGGTATGAAAAGCGCCGGTTATCGTATGTGAAAATCCTTGCCGACGATTTTGCGAAGAAGGTTAAGATAACGGCAGCGGATCTAAAGAAATATTATGAGGTGCATAGGGAGCTTTACCGCCAGCCTGAAAAAGTGACGGTGTCATACTTGTTGTTTGAACCAAAGGATTATACCAATCGTGTAAAAGTGACCGAGCAGGAGATAAAGGCATATTACGATTCCCATGTTGCGGCATACCAGGTGCCTGAAAAGATCCGAGCACGCCATATCCTTTTCCGCCTTTCCCCAAATGCAAGTAAGGAGGAGGTGGAAAAGGTTCGGGAGAAGGCGCTCGAAGTGGAGAAGATGGCAAAATCAGGGAAGGATTTTGCAAAGCTCGCAGAGAAATACTCACAGGGCCCTACTGCCAAAAATGGGG
>JALTIG010000310.1:492-1840 GCA_027004185.1 bacterium
TATTTTACCAGGGGTACGATGGTAAGGCCTTTTGACCACGTGGCATTTTCGATGAAAAAAGGGGAGATCAGCGATCCTGTGAGGACCCGGTTTGGTTTTCACATTATCAAGATCGTGGATATCAAGCCGGCTCATACAAGACCTTTTGAGGGGGTAAAGGGAGAAATCGTGCGGAAGTTAAAACTTATCAAAGCTAGGGAAATCGCGCTGAAGGAAGCGGATAAGGCGTACACGGAACTCTATGCCCATCCGGATCTTACTGCATATGCAAAAAAACATGGAATGAAGGTCTATACCTCAAAGCCCTTTTCCAGAAACGATCTCGAGGGGGTTGGGATTGTACCCGAAAAACCCTTTGTAAATCAGGCATTCAATTTGCAGAAAGGGAAAGTTTCAACCATCGTTGCTTTAAAAAACGGGTATTGTCTTATGAAGCTGGTTAAGTATCAGCCTTCCAGAATCCCACCACTTAAAGAGGTTAAAACAGAGGTAGAGAAAGAGGTTCGGAAGGATAAGTCCATGGAGTTGGCGCGTCGCGAAGCGGTAGCGCTGATCAAGATTCTTGATTCGGGGAAACTACTTGAGGCGGTAGCAAAGGGGAGAGGGATGAAAATCAAGAAGACCCAACTGTTTGCATTGATGCGTCCGACGGATCCTGATCTCGGGATGGCCTTGGCAGAGGCGATTAACGAGATTGCCCTGCTGACGAATAAAAGCCCTGTTCTTCAACACCCCATGCCCCTGGTGGGGCAGACTGGGTATGCCGTTTGTGTACTGGATCAAGTAGTGGTCCCGGAGATAAAAAAACTGGAAAGTACGAAACTTAGAGATCAGGTAAGGCGCGTAAAGGGAGAAAGGGCCTTTGAAAGTTGGTTAAACTTCCTCAGAAAAAAGACGAGGATCGAGGTTCATCAGAAGGTACTGGATTCCTTTTCATAAAACTGGCTAATGCCTTAAGACTTTTGATCTTATCGTAACGTCCCACTCGGGCCTCCTTGATACAATGGTGGAGGATCTCGATGGAGGTCTGGTATGTTTCCAGGTTTACAGGATATGGGTGTCCATCCTTCCCTCCATGAGCAAAACTGAAGATCTCGGGTTCCTGGAAACTTGGGGGGCTTCCATAAATGAGTTCAGAGAGTAGGGCAAGTGCCCTGAGGGTTTTGGGGCCAATCCCCTTGGTGAGCAAAAGATCTTCAAAGGATTTAGGAAGACTTTCATACGATTGGAGAAGGGCCTTTTCCAAGTAAGTGGGATGAAATGTCTCCCCATAAATAGGGTGATGCCGTGGAAGGATGAGGGTGTTGATCCTTTTTATCTCATGGCTTACCCAGTCCGGTGGCCTGTG
>JALTIG010000311.1 GCA_027004185.1 bacterium
TTCCATTTCGATGGCACAGGCCATGATGGAATATGCGAAATCGCTCTTGAAGTTTGTTGAGTATGATGAAACTCAGATTAACGATGCCTTGGAGATTTCCACAATACTCTGGAACTACGCCCTGGATGTTGAGGAGGGTGATGAAGACAAAAATCTGGAAAAAGCGATATTGGAGGCCATGAGAAAAACTTTTGGGCTGGATAAAATGGAAGCCCAATCCCTCCTGACAAGGATGATAGAAAGACGGGCTTATCTTTTTCCTCCAGACCAACAACCCGAACGTGGCACGCCATTCATGTTCATCCGGAAAGAAGTCCGGCATCTCATAAGGCCTTTCGATTATAAAAAACTGGTGATTGCAGAAGATACAGTGCCGCCCGAACAAGATGATAGGAATCTCATAAAGAAGCTACATACATTAGATGAACTTATTTGCGCTGGCGCAGCATATGACAGGTATGAAAAACTCTTACTCGCCTTGGAGGATGAGTGTGAGGACCTGTTCGAAAGATGGCTTGTCGCCAAGGGACTGACAAAGGGTGATGCAGAGGAGTATTCCTTTTGCCCCCGGACATATCTCGATTTTATCTATGGATACATCCATGAGGACGTCGTTGTTTTAAAGTCTGTGCCCGAGGTCTATTTTATCGAATTTTTTGAAGACTTTCTCCTGAGGAAGATGATGGTAGAACCAAATGAATATGTGTATTGGCCACCGGCGCTGAAACTCTTTTACCGGTTTCTTCACGAGAAGGGGTATCTCGACAACCATGAAGAGATCATAAGGAGTATTGATAGGGTAGAGCCCTATTTTATAGAAGTCCTCAGGAAACAGTTTTCTTGACAAAAACGCGGTTCGTTTTGATGCAAGGCAATAGGTGTTCTCCACCCTGATAATTGCTACCGACCCGAAAGGAATATGGCAAATGGACAAAGAGGTCAGTCTTCCAAGTCATAGCTTTGAAGCAAAAGACAAAAAGGGCCTGAGACGGGTCCGAAAACTCATCAGCGAAATATCGGATGTGATTCAAAAGGATGACTTTTCACCTTCAAGGCGCAAAATCATCAAGATGGGATATGAAGAACTATCGAGCGAGGAGAAGCCTTTTTTCTTCAATGAACTCCTGAGGACTATCGAAACCTCGAAGCAGGAGATTGAAAAAACCCTCAAGAAGGTCTTAGCCGCTCAGGAGGGAGATCTGCGATGGAATCAGCTCCTGTCAGAACTCCGGATCAAAACAGAATGTCCAAGGGTTAAGCTGTTCCGCAAATTTATCAATATCTCCGAGGGCCTCAAGTTTTTATTGGAGCTGAGAAGGGATATTATTGCAATACAACGGAGGACGGCACTGGATCTTGGTCCCTTGGATGAAAACTTATCGTATCTCTTCGATTCGTGGTTCCAAAGTGGCTTTCTGATCCTCCACGAGATAACGTTGAATTCACCTTGAATTCACCTTATAGCCAGATCAACCACATTCAACGCCATGACCTGGTTCACCCCATGACTAGTCTGGAAGAAATGGGGGAAAGACTGGGCCATGACAGACGATGTCTTGCCCTCTATCACTGTTCGATGCCCGAAGAGCCGGTGATTTTTATTGAGGTGGCCCTTACAAAAGGGATCCCCCGATCAATCCATGAAATTATCGGTGAAGAAGCAAAAACACAGCACGAGATTGAGCAATGTGACACGGCGATCTTCTATTCGATCAATAACAGCCAGGAGGGATTAGCGGGGATTGGGCTTGGGAAGGTACTGATTTTTCAAGTAGTTGACTACATTAAACACACTGTTCCGAACATCCAGTCCTTTTCGACCCTCAGCCCGATAC
>JALTIG010000312.1 GCA_027004185.1 bacterium
CCAGAGAGCCAGCTTTAAGCAGGGGAACGAAAGGAGTGATGTTACCCTGGAAGGAAACGGTACCTATAAGACCCTGCAAGGGCATTTCTCTTTTTGTCCGGGCAGAGTAGCGCCTTATTTTTACAAAGCGTAGCTCTTTTTCCGTGGTGGTCACTTCCTGAGCCTGGGCTATGAAGCCTTTAAAGTCTATGTCAAGTTCTTTGCCCACGTGAAAGTAGGATAGGGCAGAGATGCGTCTGAGCAGATTCCTGATAAGGATGTGGAAGGAGAAGTTGTCGGGATCCACCACCCTGTCTTGATACTTGAGGGAAAGGGGAGTGAGGATGGAGGAGCGTATATAGTGGCAGGTTTCCGGAGCAAAGCTGGATATGAGACGGGGAGGCGTCAGGGTTTTGAGATCTGGGTCATAGAGGTGGGTGTTCTGGGATATTTCCTTTATCTTTTTGAGCTCTAGGGGAACTCTATATCGCCCAAGTCCCTTTTTTCCTGCTGCTTCCAGGCTAAGGACAAAGTGGGGAAAGTATTGAATGGCTCGGCCCACAAGAGTGAGTCCTATGGTGAGATCACCCTGGCCTGGGGTTGGGTATGGTGGGGTTATGGTGAAGGGGTGGGGTAAATATGGATACAGACGTAGGCGATCGGCATCCTGCGGCCTAGGGGTCTCGAAAATGTAACCATAAGCACAGTGCCGGTTCAGAGGACATTCCACGCATTGAGAGTATCTCCTTGCTACACAAGATATGCGCTTGAGGTTGGCACCCAGTACCCCTCTCAAGGGAGAGAAGAGGTGACGAGGCAGCTTCGAGGGGTCTCCTGCCTCAAAGATGATTTCCACATTTATTAAGGGAAGCTCCAGGACAAACATGGTCTGTGTTATATGCATATCAGCCGCGGATAGCAACCGATGGGGAGTTTTTATGCGGACTTATCTCCCAGCAGGATAAACCAAATTATTTTTATTGACAGCATAGAGATTATGATGTAGTTTCAGTCAATCTTGCGCTGAATTCTATTTTGAATCTTGTATGTAAATTAACAAGATTTGGAGGAAAGCGGAAATGGGCTTGAGAGAATATAAAGATACCGTTTTGAAAATCTCCCTGGCGGGGCTTCTTCATAATGTAAGCAAATTTGCCCAGGAAAGTCTAGATAGGAACTTGTTGGTTTAGGATGCAACAGACCGAGACAGAATGGTTTAAGGTTCATAAGGAGCACTGAGAATGACTAAACTGGAATACATTGTCAAATTTAACACGCCCGCTTTTCTTGGTAACGCTTTTCAAGAAGGGCAATGGCGCACGCCTCCTTTCAAAGCCCTGCTGAGACAGTGGTGGAGGATTGTCAAGGCTTCTGAACTTCTTAAAAAAAGCTCTGACCCCAAAAGAGTGCATATAGAGGTCAGGGAAGCGGAAGGGAAACTGTTTGGACACGCATGGTTGACAGATTCTGGAAAAAAGTGGGCCATACGGGGACGTTTGAAGATGAGGATGGAGAATTGGAGTTTGGGAGACCTTAACGAGATAAGTCCTTCAAAGGTTAAAGTGTCCCATAGGGGGGTGAAATTTCCAATTGACCCGTTCCTTTATTTGGGATATGGCTCCGTTGATTACGATAAACCAACAAAAGGGATAAGGTTAAAGAAACCCCCTGCCATACAAGGAAGTTCAAAAGTATGGATTCTATGGGGGCCTACACTTGCCAAGGGTGAAGCCCGCGAGATTGAAGAAGCCATCAAGCTCATTCACCTTTTCGGAACCATAGGTGGGCGGTGTAGAAACGGCTGGGGGTCTCTGGTTTTAAAGAGTAAAGATGGAGGGAAACTACCAG
>JALTIG010000313.1 GCA_027004185.1 bacterium
ACGAAATGAATGTAGAGAAGGTAATAGCGGACACGCAAAAAGGAATTGAGCTGGTAGGACAGGTCATCAATGCCGCCACAACCATAGCCCCGGAGGTCAAGCTCGCCCTCGCGGTTATCAGGGGGTTCGTCTCTGGCATATGGGACAACGCGGATGACATCGACCTTGATAAGCTGGAGCAGGGGCTGAAATCGCTGAACAGGTATGATGAATACCTGGAGGAGGAATGACATGAATTTCCTGCAGAACTGGAAAACCACTTCCAGCGCCATTGCGGTACTGTTGGTGTGGATTCTGCCGAAGGCGGTCCCGGGACTTGAAATTCCCGAGGACGTGAAGATGGCCTTGACGACGATTATTTTCAGTATCGGCCTTCTCTTCGCAAAGGATCATAACAAATAATTGCACTGCCAATGGGGGTGTTAGCATGAATGATATAGAAAAGAGGTTAAAACTACTGGAAAAGGAAAAAGAAGTCTTGCAAGAATTGCTCGATCTATACGAGAGGCTTGAAAGGATGCGGAATACTTGCCCCAAGGCGGATCCAATTCCGTGTCCCTATCCCGTTTGCCCGTCCTACACAGGTTACCCTTTCTATACAATCACTTCTGATAGAACTGGCGATGTCCAGGTGAGGTTTAGGCAATGAGTCTCCGAGACGATATGTATCCCGGTCCCGAGGTAAAAGGCAAGCCCCAACCCAATGCCCCAAAGATCTACGGGAATGAGCTGGAGCATGAAAAGTTTCAGCTCGCCCCTGATGATCGTGAAGAGTATTACAATGATCTACCTATGAGTGCCGCTGAACTTGAGAAAAGGGGCTTGATCGCGGAACGTAAATGTGTGCAATGGAAATGGGTAATAAGGAAAAAGTGACATGAGTGACGAAACACTGGCTTTTGGAATTGAGGAGAGGGAAGATTTCAGGCCTGAGCCTTACTGGGATCCAATTGGCAAGAAGTGGACTAAATAAAGGATTGTAGTGTAATGGATGAAGCGTGGAAAGATAGAGCAAGCTACTCGAAAAGCGGATACCTTGACCGCCTTCTTTCCACGAAACCATTCAAGGGTGGCCGCACAAGGAGGTCATTGATGAAAAGGCTTAAAATAAACCCAGGTGACAGGCATGGGAAGCTAACGATAATTGAAGAGGTCTTCGGGAAAAGACAAAGACGCTTTAAATGCCGATGTGATTGTGGGAATGAAACAATTGTAAGGCTTGGTGATTTGAGAAGCGGGAACACAAAATCATGTGGATGTCTAAAAAAAGAGAGAAAACCAAAGAATTATTCTCACGGAATGTCTCTTAGCAAAGAGTACAAATGTTGGCAGCACATGAAAGCAAGATGTGAAAACCCAAGCAATGACGGATTCTCATATTATGGGAAGAGGGGCATAAAAGTTTGCGATAGATGGAAAGATTCTTTTGAGAATTTTTACGCCGATATGGGACCAGCGCCAAGCCCGAAACACACAATCGAGCGCATTAATAACGAAAAAGATTACTCTCCTGAGAACTGCAAATGGGCCACGTGGTTCGAACAGGCAAATAATACAAGAAGAAATGTAAAGTTCTTTTACAATGGTAAATTTTTAACACCGGGGCAAGGGGCAAGGCTTTTGGGTATTGAGTACAATGATTTATATGGTTGGTTAAAAAAGAATAATATGTTGATAAGGAAATACAGTTTATGAGCGATGAAACTCTTGCTTTTGGGATAGAAAAAAGAGAAGGATTTAAGTCAAAACCTTATTGGGATCCAATAGGGGAAAAATGGACTATCGGTTATGGCTTCACCTACATGACCAAGGAAGAAGCCCATATC
>JALTIG010000314.1 GCA_027004185.1 bacterium
CTGCCACTTCGACCCCCCCAGAACCTCATTCACATCCCTGTAGGACTGCGGGACCGCCTTGATGGCCTCCTCGGAGGTCCGGATAATCACGGGCAGGATCATGATGGCCAGTGAAATCCCCCCGGATAGCACGCACCAACTGAACCCCATCTTCACCACGAAGAGAATAAACCCGAAAAGGCCCAGGATAATGGAGGGGACCCCGGCGAGGCATTCCGTCCCGAAACGGATAATCTTGGTCACCTTTCCCTCCACCGTGTATTCCGTCAGGTAAATAGCCGTCCCTACCCCCAGGGGGATGGCGATGACGAGAGAGACTACAAGCAGATAAATGGTGGAAACAATCGTGGAAAAGATGCCGCCTGCCCGACCCATGTCCATCGGGTTATCGAGAAGGAAGCGCAGCGTCACGTGGGGCAGGCCCTTAATCATGATGACCGCGATGATAAAAAAGAGGATGGCCAGGGCGAGAAAGGCCCCGGAAACCATGAGTCCCAGCGCGATATGTTCGGCACGTTTCGGCGTCATTTGATGGCCTTCCTCCGGGCAAACAGCGTGGCAATCGTGTTCAGCGCCATGACGAAGAAAAAGAGCACGATCCCCGTGGCAAACAGGGCCTGCCGGTGCATGCCGCTGGCGTACCCCATTTCCAACGCGATGTTACTCGTCATGGTCCGAATGGGGTCCAGGATGGACGTTGGAATCTTCAGGGCGTTCCCTGAAATCATGATAACCGCCATGGTTTCACCCACGGCCCTTCCCATGCCCAGCACCAGCGCCGTAATAATCCCGGACTTGGCCGCGTGAACCGTGACCATGTAGGTGGTCTGCCACCGGGTGCCGCCCAAAGAAAAGGCGGCCTCCCGATAGGAATTGGGAACGGCCACCAGGGCATCCACCGAAATGCTGATAACGGTGGGCAAGATCATAATGCCAAGGATGATGCACGAGGTCAGCAGGGACAGCCCCGGCCCCCCAAGGTAATCCCGAACAAGGGGGACAAGGTACACAACGCCAAGGAAACCATAGACGACCGATGGGATTCCCGCGAGAAGCTCAAGGGCGGGTTTAATGATGGCGCGCCATCGGGCGGAGGCGAACTCCACGAGGAAGATGGAGCACATCAGTCCCAGGGGGCCTCCGAAAAGCAGGGCGCCAATGGTCACCCAGAAGGAAGAGACAATCATGGCGAAGATGCCGTAATGCCCCCGGGTCGGAGACCATCGGGTGCTGAGGAGGAAATCCTTGAGGCCCACCTTCATAATCATCGGGAACCCCTCGATGAAAATGAACAGGGCGATGAGAAAAAGGGAGAAGAGGGACGAAAAGGCGATAATCAGGAAAATGCGCTGGATTATTTTTTCTTTTTTCCTGATGTCTGCCGCTGTTGCTGGCATAGCGTGCTCTCTCCATGGATGATGGTTACGGGGATCAGCCCTTCTTTGGCCAGGATCCTCTGACCCTCCGGGGACAGGACATAACAGATAAAATGCAGTGTCAAATCAACGGGTTTCTTCTTGGTTAAAAACAGAAAGGGCCGGTAAAACCGGTAACGTTTTTCCTTGATCGTTTTGACAGAGGGAAACACCCCGTCAATGGCAATTGCCTTGACCTGTTTGTTCACGAGGCCGAGGGAAATATAGCCGATGGAATAAGGATCTGTGGACACCAGTTCCCGGACGGAGCCGTTGGAATCCTCCACGATACAGCCGGGGTCGATCTCAATCTTGTCCATCACCAGCTCTTCAAAGGCCCCCCGCGTTCCGGAGCCTTCCTCCCGCGTAATGGTGGTAATGCGATGATCCACGC